>CALJUI010000407.1 GCA_937975735.1 uncultured Rubrivivax sp. | reverse complement strand
CCGCCGGCGGCAGCGCCGCCAGCGCCGCGGTCAGCGCGAGCAGCCTCGCGGCGCGGCGGCGGGCCGGGGACGGGGGGGGCTCGACCGCCTGGTGCATCTGCAACTCCTAGGGGCCCATTGTCGCCGCGGCCGCGCGCTCAGCCCCCCGACAGGGCCTGCATCACGTGGACCTCGCTGTGCGGCGCCAGGGGGTCGGCCAAGGCGACCCGGTCGTCGCTGCGCCGTCCGTCGACGAAGACGACGACATTCGGCCGCACGTGCCCCTGGTCGTCGAGCACGTAGCCGCGCAGTCGCGGATTGGCGTCGAACGCGGCCTCGAGTGCGTCGCGCAGCACGGCGGCGTCGCAGTCGACGATCGGCGTCTCGGTGAATCGGCGCAGCTGCGGCGTGAACTGGATCCGGGGCATGGCCGATGATGGTCCGGCAGGCCCGGCTTGACAATGCGCCATGCCCGGCCCCCACCTCGGCGCCCTCGCCGCCGCCCTCGCCTACGTGCTGTGGGGCGTCTTCCCCCTGTACATCAAGCAGATCGCCGCGGTGCCGGCGCTGGAGATCGTCGCCCACCGCTCGCTGGGCTCCCTGGTCCTCGCGACGGTCCCCCTGCTGGCGATGCGCCGGCTGGCGGTGCTGCGCGCGGCGCTGACGACGCCGCGCACGCTGGCGGTGTTCGCCGCCAGCGCGCTGCTCTTGAGCAGCAATTGGCTCGTCTACGTCTGGGCGGTCAGCCACGACCGCATCCTCGACGCGAGCCTGGGCTATTTCATCAACCCGCTGTTCAACGTGCTGCTCGGCTTCGTCTTCCTGCACGAGCGGCTGCGGCCGGTGCAGTGGACCGCGGTGGCGCTGGCCGCCGCCGGCGTTCTCTGGCTGGTGCTGGGTGCCGGCACCTGGCCCTGGGTGGCGCTGGTGCTGGCCGCCACCTTCGGGCTGTACGGCCTGCTGCGCAAGACCGCGCCGCTGGGTGCGCTGGAGGGCCTGGGCCTGGAGACGCTGATGCAGGCGCCGCTGGCGCTGGCGCTGATCGGGTGGTGGACCTGGCAGGGCCGGGGCATGCTCGTCGAAGGCGACGGCGCCACGCTCGGCTGGCTGCTGCTGGCCGGCCCGTTCACCGCGGTGCCGCTGCTGCTGTTCGGCATCGGCGCGCGGCGGCTGACGCTGGCCACGCTGGGCCTGCTGCAGTACCTGGGCCCGACGCTGCAGTTCCTGATCGGCGTGTTCGTCTATCACGAGCCCTTCAGCGCCGACCGCGCGATCGGCTTCGGCCTGATCTGGGCCGCGCTGGGGCTGTACACGGCCGACGGCTGGCGCAGGCGCTAGGCGGGGTCATTGGGAACTTCGATTCCCATCATCGACTCAATCAATCCACTCAATGCTGCAGCGCACACAGAATAGGCGCTGTCGCAGAGATCACTGCATTCCCCGAACCGAAAAGGAGTCTTTCATGTCGATCATCAACAGCACCGTCCAGCCCTTCAAGGTCCAGGCCTTCAAGAACGGTGAGTTCATCGAGGTCACCGAGAAGGACCTGCAGGGCCGCTGGTCGGCCTTCGTCTTCATGCCGGCGGCCTTCACCTTCAACTGCCCGACCGAGGTCGAGGACGCGGCCGACAACTACGAGGCCTTCCGCAAGCTCGAGACCGAGGTCTACATCGTCACGACCGACTCGCACTTCGCGCACAAGGTCTGGCACGAGACCTCGCCGGCGGTCGGCAAGGCGCAGTTCCCGCTCGTCGGCGACCCGACGCACCAGCTGACGCGCATGTTCGGCGTGCACATCGAGGAGGAAGGCATGGCGCTGCGCGGCACCTTCCTGGTGAACCCCGAAGGCGTGATCAAGACGGCCGAGATCCACGACAACAGCATCGCGCGCGACATGAAGGAGACGCTGCGCAAGCTCAAGGCGGCGCAGTACGTCGCCAAGAACCCGGGCCAGGTCTGCCCGGCGAAGTGGAACGAGGGTGCCAAGACGCTGACCCCGTCGCTGGACCTCGTGGGCAAGATCTAAGCCCGCCCCCGGCGAGCCCGGCCGTTCCGACGGCACGGCCGGCCCGCCCTCTCGACTGGATCACACCGACCCAGTCGCCAGCGGCTCTTCCGTGGCTGCTGGCGACCGGGCCGGCAGCGCCCTGCCCCGAACGCTTTCAAGGAGACCCGCCATGCTCGATGCCAACCTGAAGACCCAGCTCCAGACCTATCTGCAGCGCGTGACGCAGCCGGTCGAAGTGATCGCGACACTGGACGACGGCCCCGACGCGCAGGAGATGCGCGAGTTCCTGCAGGACCTCGACGGCCTGAGCAAGCAGGTCACGCTGCGCTGGGACGGCACCGCCGAGCGTGTGCCCTCGTTCCAGGTCACGCACGCCGGCGCCGGCATGGGCGTGCACTTCGCCGCCATCCCGATGGGCCACGAGTTCACGTCGCTGGTGCTCTCGCTGCTGCAGGCCGGCGGCCACCCGCCCAAGGTCGAGGCCGACGTGATCGAGCAGATCCGCTCGCTCGATGCCGACCTGCGCTTCGAGACCTACATCTCGCTGACCTGCCACAACTGCCCCGACGTCGTGCAGGCGCTGAACCTGATGGCGGTGCTGAACCCGCGCATCTCGCACGTCATGGTCGACGGCGGTCTGTTCAAGGCCGAGGTCGAACAGCGCCAGATCATGGCCGTGCCGAGCGTCTTCCTGAACGGTGAGCCCTTCGCCAGCGGCCGCATGACGCTGGAGGAGATCCTGGCCAAGGTCGACACCGGCGCGGCCGCGCGCGACGCCGCCAAGCTGGGCGCGAAGGATCCGTTCGACGTGCTGATCGTCGGCGGCGGCCCGGCCGGCGCTGCCGCCGCGGTCTACGCCGCGCGCAAGGGCATCCGCACCGGCGTGATCGCCGAGCGCTTCGGCGGCCAGACGCTGGACACGCTGGGCATCGACAACTACATCTCTGTGATGCACACCGAGGGCCCGCAGTTCGCCGCCGCGCTGGAGGCGCAGGTGCGCGCCAACGAAGTCGACATCATGAACGGCCAGCGCGTCGCAGCGCTCGAGCCGGCGCCGCAGACCGGCGGGCCCATCACCGTCACGCTGGACAACGGCGCGGCGCTGACGAGTCGCAGCGTGATCCTGGCCACCGGTGCGCGCTGGCGCAAGGTCGGCGTGCCCGGCGAGGCGGAATACGCGAACAAGGGCGTGGCCTATTGCCCACACTGCGACGGCCCGCTGTTCAAGGGCCGCGACGTCGCGGTGATCGGCGGCGGCAACTCCGGCGTCGAGGCGGCGATCGACCTCGCCGGCGTCGTGCGCCACGTGACGCTGATCGAGTTCGCGCCCGAGCTGAAGGCCGACGCGGTGCTCGTCAAGAAGCTGCTGAGCCTGCCCAACGTCACGGTGCACCGGAACGCGCAGACGACCGAGATCACCGGCGACGGCCAGAAGGTGGACGGCCTGGTGTTCACCGACCGCGCCAGCGGCACGTCGCACCGCGTCGACCTGGCCGGCGTCTTCGTGCAGATCGGGCTGGTGCCGAACACCGAGTTCCTGAAGGGCACGGTCGAGCTCAGTCGCTACGGCGAGATCATCGTCGACGAAAGGTGTGCCACCAGCCTGCCAGGCGTGTTCGCCGCCGGCGACGCGACGACGGTGCCCTACAAGCAGATCGTGATCGCCGCCGGCGAAGGCTCGAAGGCCGCGCTGAGCGCCTTCGACCACCTGATCCGGCAAGGCTGAGCGGGTGCAAGGTCCGTCGCCGGCCGCCGCTGGCGACAATGCGCGGATGGTTCCGCATGACCTGAAGGAGATTGGCCATGTCCGCTGAAGAGCAACGCGCCCTGCTCGCCCTGGCCTTGATGGCCGCCTTTGCCGATGGCGACAAATCCGACACCGAGCGCGAGGAGGTCAAGCGCATCGCCACCACGCTGGGCGGCCAGGCCACCGGGCTGAACGTTCCGGCACTGATGCAGGACGTGCTGCTCGAGCGCCTGGGCCTGCCCGAAGCCGTGGCCGTGCTGAAGGCGCCGGCGCAGCGCCAGTTGGCCTACGAGCTGGCGGTGTGCGTGTGCGACGCCGACGGCGTGCAGACGCCCGCTGAGCGCGCGTTCCTGGCCCGGCTGAAGGCCAAACTCGGTGGCACCGTGGACACGGCGTTCGAAGCGCAGGTCGACGACCTGGCCCGCGAGACCGACGCGCCTGGGGCCGCGATTGCCGGCGTGGCCGCTGCGACCGCCATCGACCGCACGGCGCTGGACAAGACCATCTTCAATCGCGCCGTGCTCTGCGGCGCACTGGAACTGCTGCCGCAGAGCTGGGCCAGCGTCGCCATCATCCCGCTGCAGGTAAAGATGGTTCACGGCATCGCCCAGGCCCACGGCATCCGCGACATCGACGCCGGCATGGTCAAGGAGTTCATCGCCACGGCCGGAGTCGGCCTGACCGGGCAATACCTGGAGCAGTTCGGCCGCAAGCTGGTGGGCGGGCTGCTGGGTTCGGTGCTGGGCGGGCTGGGCCGCGGCCTGGGCAGCGTGGGCGCGGGCATGGCGATGAGCTTCGCCACCACCTACGCGCTGGGGCAGCTGGCCGTGCGCTACTACGGCGGCGGACGGCAAATGAGCACGGCGCTGCTGCAGCAGACGTACCAGGAGCTGATGGTCGGTGCGCGCCAGTTGCAGCAGCAGGCGCTGCCTCAGATTCAGCAACAAGCGCGCACGCTGGACGCCGGCAAGGTCCTGGAGATGGTCCGCAGACCGATGGCCTGAGGTCGCCGCAACCGCGCGGGAGTCCTAGCGCAGGTCGCCTGCCAGGCTGGCCAGCGTCTCCGGCGCGATGGTCACGTGCGCCGGATAGTTCTTGTGGTCGCAACCGAGCTTGACCGAGGCGCCGGCGCGCACCGCGTCTCGCGCCGCCTTCGGGAACTCGAAGCGCACGAAGTGCACCGCCGAGGTCTTCTCCTCGTTCTCGCGGTCGAGGTCCTCGTCGGCGACCGCGTAGATGCGCGGGTGGCCCTCGACCTCGACGAACATGCGGTCCTCGATGCCGATCAGGCGCGCGAGTTCGCGCTTGCGCTCGTGCACGTCGGGGTACTCGATCAGCATCGTCGCCTTCCAGTTGCTGCCGTCGGGCACCAGCGGCGCGTAGGCCTCGATCTCGCCTTCGATGCCTTCCTCGTCGAAGATCTTCTCGATGTGCAGCATCTCCTGGATCTGGCGGCGGATCGTCGTCTCGTCCTCGAATTGCAATGTGACGTGGTCGCCCAGCGCGACGCTGCGCCGCTTGCGGTGCGCGATCGCGTCGGGCTTGCTGCTCTTGCGGATCTTCGCGTAGGCCTCCAGCGTCAGCAGGCTGTCTCGGGTGATGGTCATGGGGTGGGTCTCCTCAAAGGCCGTAGGCCTGTCGCATCAGGCTGAGCGGGTGGGCCAGCGCCTTCGGCGACGCGCCGTTGCCGGTCATGCCCTGCGCGATGTGGTGGCCGGCGAGTGCGCAGTCGCTGCTGATGACGTCCGGCTCGTCCTTGGCCATGGCCTTGAACACCGGCTGGCCGATCTTCATCGCCACCGGGTGGGTCGGCGTCTTCACGCCGTAGGTGCCGGCGTGGCCCGAGCAGCGCTCGACGGTGTTGAGCGTGACGGTCACGCTCTGGCCGATCAGCTTGAACATCTCCTCGGTCTTCTTGCCGATGTTCTGCACCCGGCCGTGGCAGGGAATGTGGTAGCTGACCTTGCCGAGCGGGTTCTTGAAGTCGGTCTTCAGCAGGCCGTCCTTGTGCCGCGCGACCAGGTACTCGAAGGGGTCGAACATCGCCTTCTTCACCGCCTGCGTGTCGGCGCAGTCGGGGAACATCAGCGGCAGCTCCTGCTTGAACATCAGCGTGCAGCTCGGGATCGCGCTGAGGATGGCGTAGCCTTCCTTCGCATACTTCGCCAGCACCGGCATGTTGGCGGCCTTGTGCCTGGCCACCGCGTCGAGGTCGCCGAGTTCGAGCTTGGGCATGCCGCAGCAGGATTCCTTGTCGACGATGACGTAGGGCACGGCGTTGTGCTCGAGCACGCGCAGCAGGTCGTGGCCGATGCCGGGCTCGTTGTAGTTGACGTAGCAGGTCGAGAAGATCGCCACCTTGCCCGGCGTGCGCTCGCCGTTCGTGACCACCGTGGTCGCGCTCTTGGCCGCGCTCCAGCGGAAGCGCCGGGTCGCCAGTTCGGGCATCCAGGCGTCCGGGTGCACGCCCAGGGTCTTGTCCATCAGCTTGCGCGCGGTCTTCGTGCGGTTGATCGCGTTGACCGTCTGCACCACCACCGGGATGCCGGCGAAGCTGCCGTGCACGTCGGTGGAGGCCAGGAACTTCTCGCCGGCCTTGACCTCGCCCTTCTTGTGCTTGATCGCCTTGGCGCGCAGCATCAGATGCGGGAAGTCGAGGTTCCACTCGTGCGGCGGCGTGTACGGGCACTTCGTCATGTAGCACAGGTCGCACAGGTAGCACTGGTCGACGACGCTCCAGTAGGCCTCCTTCTTGACACCGTGCACCTCGCCGTCGTCGGTCTCGTCGACGAGATCGAACAGGGTCGGGAAGCTCTTGCACAGGCTGACGCAGCGCCGGCAGCCGTGGCAGATGTCGAACACGCGCTCCATCTCTGCCAGCGCCTTGGACTCGTCGTAGAAGTCCGGGCTCTGCCAGTCGATCGGGTGCCGGGTCGGCGCTTCCAGGTTGCCTTCGCGCATGGGGATGGTCCTTCTTCTCGCGGGTTCGCAGGTCAGTCGACAAACGAACAAGGGGCGCGAAGCCCCTTGTTCCTCGAAGGCAGCGCCGGCTTCAGTCGGCGAGCGCGTCCAGCGCCTTCTGGTAGCGGTTGGCGTGCGAACGCTCGGCCTTGGCCAGCGTCTCGAACCAGTCCGCGATCTCGTCGAAGCCTTCCTCGCGCGCGGTCTTGGCCATGCCCGGGTACATGTCGGTGTACTCGTGCGTCTCACCGGCGACGGCGGCCTTCAGGTTGTCTCGGCTCGAGCCGATCGGCAGGCCGGTGGCCGGGTCGCCCGAGCCCTGCTCGAGGAACTCGAGGTGACCGTGCGCGTGGCCCGTCTCGCCTTCGGCGGTGGAGCGGAACAGCGCGGCGACGTCGTTCTGGCCCTCGATGTCGGCCTTGTTCGCGAAGTAGAGGTAGCGGCGGTTGGCCTGCGATTCGCCCGCGAAGGCATCCTTCAGGTTTTGCTCGGTCTTGGAACCTTTGAGACCCATGTCGTGCTCCTGTGCGTTGTGTCGTGGTGCGGCCGCCGGGAGCGACCTCCACCTCTGACCTTAACAAAGCGAACTTCGCGAGGCCAATGCAATCGATCAATGCAGGCGATCGACGCAGCCTATAGCACGGTTCAATGCCAAGCCGCGCGGCGATAGTTTCAACGCAGGCCCAGCAGCCGCAGCGCCAGGTCGTGCAGCCGGGCCTTCGGGTCGGCCAGGCCGGACAGCACGGTGAAGTGGTTCGTGCCGGGCACGGTCTCGCAGACCGGCACTGCGGTGGGCCCCCAGACGTCGCGGATCATCCGGTTCTGGCGCACGAATTCGTCGCTCTCATCGGCACCGACCACCGCGTACAGCGTGCCGCGCGGGCGCGGGAAGAAGGCCGGGCTCAGCCGCGCCACCGAGGCCGGCGTGAGTTTCAGGTCGGGCTGCAGGAAGCTCGTATGGCGCAGCGGTTCGAGGTCGTACAGGCCGGAGATCGACAGCGCCTTGGTGAGCAGCCGCTCGGGCAGGCCGGCGTCGAGCTCGCGCCAGCGGCAGCACAGCAGCATCGCCGCCGCGTGACCGCCGGCGGAGTGCCCGGCGACAACGATGCGCGAGGGGTCGCCGCCATGCTCGGCGGCATGGCGCCAGGTCCAGGCCACCGCCCGCGCCAGCTGCAGCGTGATGTGCTCGACGCTGACCGCCGGGCACAGCGCGTAGTTGGGCACCACCACCATCGCACCGTCGGCGGTGAACGACGGCGCGACGAAGGAATGGTCGGACTTGTCCAGCGCCCGCCAGTAGCCGCCGTGCAGGAACACGAGCACCGGCGCGCCGGGGGCCGGCGGCGGGAAGACGTCCAGCGTCTCGCCGGCACCGTCGCCGTAGCGCAGGTCCAGCCGCGGCCCGGACTGCTCCCGCGCCAGCTTCGAGGCGGCCGCCCAGCGGGCGAGCCGGTCGGCATGGTCGAGCACGAGCGCACGGTTGTTGTACTGGGCGTCGGCCCAGGCGGAGTCGATGCGTCGGTTCATGCGGCGATGATCGCGCCGCGCGCCGGCCCGCCGGACGCGCTGGAACACTGCTACAATCGAGGGCTCGCGTTGGGGGGGTAGCTCAGCTGGGAGAGCGCCGCGTTCGCAATGCGGAGGTCGGGAGTTCGATCCTCCTCCTCTCCACCACCGGAAACGCCAGTGCCCGGGTCCTGACGGATCCGGGCACTTTTGCTTTGGGCCGCTGCCCCGGCGGTGCGCCGGACCGGCGCTCGAGCCCGAGCGGGCCGGTCAGACGAAGCGGAACGATACCGTGCCCAGCGGCCCGTAGTCGGCATGCAGGGTGTCGCCGGCGACGGCCCCGGTCGGCCGGGTGAACGAGCCGGCCAGCACGACGTCGCCTGCGTTCAGCTGCTCGTCGTGCGGCGCGATCTTGTTGGCCAGCCAGGCCACGCCGGTGGCCGGGTGGTTCAGCACGCCGGCGGCCAGTCCGGTCTCCTCGATCACGCCGTTCTTGAACAGCATCGCGCCGACCCAGCGCAGGTCCACCGCGTCGGGCCGCACCGGCCGGCCGCCCAGCACGATGCCGGCGTTGGCGGCGAAGTCGCTGATCGTGTCGACGACCTTGCGCGGCGCCTTGGTCTCGCGGTCGAACTGCTCGATGCGCGCGTCGATGATCTCCAGCGCCGGCACCACGTGGTCGGTCGCGGCCAGCACGTCGAACAGCGTCACGCCGGGGCCTTTCAGCGGCTTGCCCAGGATGAAGGCCAGCTCGACCTCGACGCGCGGCGCGATGAAGCGCTCGATCGGGATGTCGCCGCCCTGATCGAAGAACATGTCGTCCATCAGCGGCGCGTAGTCCGGCTCGGTGATCTGACTGGACAGCTGCATCGCGCGCGAGGTCAGGCCGATCTTGCGGCCCTTGATCACCCGGCCATCGGCCTGTTCGAGACGGACCCACTCGCGCTGGATCGCGTAGCCGTCCTCGATCGTCATGCCCGGGTGGCGCGTCGAGAAGTGGCGCACCTGGCGACGCGCCCTGCGGGCCTCGTGGAGTTCACGCGCCAGGGTCGCGATGGTGTTCTGGTCGAGCACGGCGGATCAGCCTCTCATGGTCAGGGCATGACGAGTTGCGGCATGGCGGACGGTCGGCTCAGAGCCGCGTGGCGATGGTGGTGTAGCCGTCGGCGCGCGACGCCACCGCCGCCGGCACCGCGGCGCCGTCCTGCGGCGTGACCGGGAAGACCACGTTGATCTGGCCGGTGCCCGAGGCGCCGAAGTACGGCGTCACGACCTCGGCCGGCGCGTCGTAGGCGCTCCAGCCCAGCAGGCCGAGCAGCATCGCGGTGTCGTGCATGAAGCCCTCGCCGTGGCCCTTGGCGGCGTACTCCGGCAGCATCGCGCAGAAGTCGGCCCACTCGCCGGCCTGCCACATGCGCACCACCTCGCGGTCCAGGTGCTCGAGGAACGGGCTCCAGATCCTGAACCCGTACTCCGGCGCCAGCCCGTTCTGCGCGAAGCGGTGGCTGAGCGAGCCGCTGGCGAAGAAGGCGACGGTGCCGTCGTAATGGTCCTCCACCGCGCGCCGGATGGCCCAGCCCAGGCGCGCGCTGTCGTTGAGGTAGTGCGCCATGCACAGTGCCGACACTGAAACCACCTTGTAGTGGCGGTCGGCGTTCATGTAGCGCATCGGCACCAGCGTGCCGTACTCCGGCGCCAGCGTGGTGGCGTCGTGGGCCAGGGTCTCGACGCCCAGGCCGTTGGCCGCCTCGGCGATCAGCCGCCCCAGCGCCGGATTGCCGCGGAAGCCGTAGGCCATGTTGCTGATGAAGTGCGGCAGCTCGTTGCTGGTGTACGTGCCCTCCCACGACGGCGCGCAATTGAGGTGGTAGTTGGCGTTGACCAGCCAGTGCGTGTCGGCCACGACGATGGTGTCCACGCCCAGTTCGCGGCAGCGCCGGTCGATCTCGCGGTGCCCGTCGATGGCGTCCTGGCGCGTGCCCTTGCGCGGGCCGTCGAGCTCGCTGAGGTACATCGACGGCACGTGGGTGATCTTGGCGGCGAGTGCGAGTCTTCCCATGCGCTGGCTCCCCTGTCTGTTCAAAGTCGGGCCGGATTCGGCTAGTGGCGGTAGGTCGGGTCGATGCGGTCGACGACGCGTTGCAGCGCGTCGAACGCGTCCTGGCCGGCGCCGTATCGAGGATCGAAGTTCAGCGAGTCGCGGACGCAGCCCTCCAGCACGTCGGTCGCGATCGCGCGCGGGCGGCCCATGCCCAGGGTCGCGAGCTGAACCTCGCAGGCGCGGTTGAGCAGCCACATCAGCGCGAAGGACTGCGCCAGCGTGTGGCCGATCGTCACCGGGCCGTGGTTGCGCAGCAGGAGCACCGGCTTGCCCGCCGCGCTGTCGATGATCCGCGCGCCTTCGTCGGCGTGCACGGTGATGCCTTCGAACTCGTGGTAGGCCACCTTGCCGTACAGCTGCGCCGCGTAGAAGTTGGTGAAGCTCAGCCCTTCGTCGAGGCAGCACACCGCCATCGTCGGCGTGGTGTGCACGTGCATGACGCAGTGCGCGTCGGGCAGCATCTCGTGGATCTTGCCGTGGAAGGTGAACCCCGCCGGGTTGATGGGCCAGTCGCTGTGCCCGATGACCTGGCCATGGACATCCACCTTCACCAGGTTCGACGCCCGGACCTCGGTGTAGTGCAGGCCGAACGGGTTGATCAGGAAGTGCGGGTCCGGCCCGGGGACGCGCAGCGAGATGTGGTTGTAGATCAGCTCGCCCCAGCCCAGGTGGTGGACGATCCGGTACGCCGCCGCCAGCTGGACGCGCGCCTCCCACTCGTCGGCACCGAAGCGCTGCGGCCGCACCGCGACCGCCGCCGGAGCACTGGGTGTCGTCATGTCTGCGTCTCCTCGAAAAGCCGTGGCCCAGCGGGCCGCGGAAGGCGCTGCTCAAGCGCCCCAGTGGGGAATGTGGTGCGAACCCATCGACACCGCGACGTTCTTCGGCTCGAGGAACACCTCGTAGCTCCAGGTGCCGCCCTCGCGGCCGGTGCCGCTGGCCTTGGTGCCGCCGAAGGGCTGGCGCAGGTCGCGCACGTTCTGGCTGTTGACGAAGCACATGCCGGCCTCGATGCCCGCGGCCACGCGATGCGCGCGGCCGAGGTTCTCGGTCCAGACGTAGCTCGACAGGCCGTAGGGGATGTCGTTGGCCTTCGCGACCGCGTCGGCCTCGTCGTCGAACGCGATCAGGCAGGCCACCGGCCCGAAGATCTCCTCCTGCGCGATGCGCATGCGGTTGTCGACGTCGGCGAAGACGGTGGGCTTGACGAAGTTGCCCTTGGCCAGTGCGGCCGGCAGGTCGGGCGCATCGAGGCCGCCGCACAGCATCGTCGCACCTTCCGTCGGACCGAGTTCGATGTAGCCGCGCACCTTGGCCAAGTGACCGGGGCTGATCATCGGGCCGACGATGGTGGCCTCGTCCATCGGGTCGCCGACGGTGATCCTCTTCGCGCGCTCGGCGAACTTCGCCGCGAAGTCGGCGTAGATCGACTGCTGCACCAGGATGCGGCTGCCGGCGGTGCAGCGCTCGCCGTTGTTGCTGAAGATCATGAACAGCGCGGCGTCGAGGGCGCGGCCCATGTCCGCGTCGTCGAAGACCACGAACGGGCTCTTGCCGCCGAGCTCCATGCTGAACTTCTTCAGCCCGGCGGCCTGCACGATGCGGTTGCCGGTGACGGTGCTGCCGGTGAACGAGATCGCGCGCACGTCCTGGTGGCGGCACAGCGGCTCGCCGGCCGCGCGCCCGAAGCCGTGGACGATGTTCAGCACGCCCTTCGGGATGCCGGCTTCCAGCGCCAGCTCGCCCAGCCGCGCGGCGGTCAGCGGCGACAGCTCGCTCATCTTCAGCACCGCGGTGTTGCCGAACGCCAGGCAAGGCGCGACCTTCCACGTCGCGGTCATGAAGGGCACGTTCCAGGGGCTGATCAGCGCGCACACGCCGACCGGGTGGAACAGGGTGTAGTTCAGGTGCGTGGGCGTCGGGTAGGTGTGGCCGTCGACGCGGGTGCACATCTCGGCGAAGTAGTAGAAGTTGTCGGCCGCGCGCGGGACCAGCGCCTTGCCGGTCTGGGCGATGACCTGGCCGGTGTCCATCGTCTCGGTACGGGCGATCTCGGGCACGTGCGCGGCGATCAGGTCGCCGAGCTTGCGGACGAGCCTGGCGCGCTCGGCCGCCGGCTTCGCCGCCCAGGCCGGGAAGGCGGCCTTGGCGGCGGCGACCGCGGCGGCGACCTCGGCCTCGCCGCCGGCGGCGACCTCGGCGAGCACTTCCTGCGTGGCCGGGTTGACCGTCTCGAAGTAGTCGCGGCCCTCGACGGCCCGGCCGTCGATCAAGTGCTGGATGCGCATGGGGTTCTCCTAGCGTCCGAAGGGCTCGTCGCCCACGATGGTGTTGACCAGGCGGCCGATGCCGTCGATCTCGGTGATCACCTCGTCGCCGACGTTCACGTTCACCACGCCGTCGGGGTTGTCGCTTAGGATCGGTGCGCCGTGCCGCGGCCTCATGAAGCCGCGGAGGCACTCGATCCGCCCCGCGATGCGGTCGATCATGTGGCCGGTGTGACCCTGCTGCGTGACCTCGCCATTGACCCGCGTGCGCAGCGCCAGCGCGTGCGGGTCGGGCACGTCGGCGGCGTCGACGAACCAGGGGCCGAGCACGGTCGCGCCGTCACGGTTCTTGACGCGCAGGTTCGGGCGGTACCAGTTCTCGAGGTAGTCGCGGAAGGCGTAGTCGTTGCAGACGGTGTAGCCGGCCACGTGCGCCATCGCGTCCGCCGCCTTCACGCGCCGCGCCGGCGCGCCGATCACCACGGCGAGCTCGCACTCGTAGTGCATGAAGGTGACGTCCTTCGGCCGCCGCGTGACGCCGCGGTGGCCGAGCAGCGCGCCCGGGCCCTTGAAGAACACGAGCGGCTCGTCCTTGGACGTGACGGTCAGTTCCTTCGAGAGTTCCTTGACGTGGTCGGCGTAGTTCAGGCCGAGCGCGCTCACGGTGCCGACGTCGAACGGCGGCAGCCAGACGACATCGGTCTCGGCGAGCACGCGGCCGTCGGCGAGCTGCAGGCCCTGCGCATGGGGACGCGCATCGTGCAGCGCGCCGGCGTAGGCGACGCGGGCGGTCTTCATGCGTCGGCCTCCGTGGTCGTGGCGGTCTCGGCCACGAGACGGCCGTCGAGGCGGCCGAGCGCCGGCGCCTCGATCGAGAAGGCCTGTCCGGCCCGCGCCCGCGGCGCGCCGGCGGCCAGCCCGAGCAGCAGCAGGTCGCCCGGGCGCAAGGTCATGAACTCGGTGACGTCGCGCAGCAGTCGCGCGGCCGGGCGGGTCATCGCGGCGGTGCGCACGGTCTGGGCCACCCGGCCGTCGACGCGCACGGTGAGCTCGATCGCATTGGGGTCCGCGACGGCCTTGCCAGACACCACCCGTGGCCCGATCAGGCACGAGCCGTCGCGTGCGCGAAGCCGCACGCAGGGCCGGTAGACGGCGGTGTGGGGGACGCACAGGTCGGCCACCAGCACGACCCCGCCGACATGGGCCAGCGCGTCCATCTCGGTCACTCGGCACGCGGTGCGGCCGATCACGAGGCCGAGCGTGGCGCCGATCTCCAGTTCGCCGCCGTCGGCGGGCACCTCGACGGCCGCACCGCTGCCGGCCAGCGTGTGGCGCGGCTTGAGGTACAGGACCGGGGCCTGCGGCGGCGCCTTGTACGGCGGCGCGTGCACCGCGTCCCCCAGGGCCGCGAGCGTGGCCGGGTCGTTGAGCAGCGTGCCGTAGACCACGCCGGAGAGCCGGTATGGCGGCACGGCGATGTCCTGCAGTGGTGTCATGACCGGGCACTTGCTAACATGTGAGCGATCCTAATCACTAACATGTGAGTATGTCAACACCGACTCGATCCGCCGAGCGTCCGTCGCCAGTGTCGTTCGCGCATCGGAACATGCCCTTGCTGCTGCTCCAGACGCGCGAATGCGTGCTCGCGCGCTTCCGGCCCGTGCTGAAGGCCCACGGCCTGACGGAGCAGCAGTGGCGCATCCTGCGCCTGCTGGTGGAGACCGGACCGCTGGAGCCGCGCCAGATCGGCCAGCGCTGCGGCATATCGAGCCCGAGCATGGCCGGGATCCTCGCCCGCATGGAGGCGCTGGACCTGGTGCGGCGCGAACGGCTGGAGCACGATCAGCGGCGACAGCTGGTGACGCCCACCGCCGGCAGCCGGGCCCTTGCACAGCGGATCGCGCCGCGCATCGACGCCGAGTATGCGGCCATCGAGGCCCAACTCGGTTCGGCGCTGGTGAAGTCGCTGTACGCCACGCTCGACCAGGTCATCGCCAGGCTCGGCCCGGCCGACGAGTCGCCGGAAGACCCCGGCTGAGGCCGGCCGACACGAAGCCGCCGGACCGCGCGCCGGCAGGCGCCCGTCAGCAGGCACCGAGCGGCAGCTGCAGCACCCGCTCGCGGCGCGGCGCATCGCCGCCCTGGGACGACAGCAGCGGTCAGCGCACTGCGGGGTCGGTGGGTGTCCGTCTCCATCGGTCGCAAGGATGCGTCCGTGCCCACCTGCAGGGCAGCGGGTCGAAACCCCTGGTTCACTGTGATCCGTCGCCGCTACGATGCAACGCGGATCACATACACATGTGTATGGAGGTTTCGACGATGGCCCGTGACATGTTCGACGACCCCACGATGCTGGCCCCGCCGCGCACGGTGCGCGTGGGCTTCGACGACGGCAGCTTCGTGCTGCGGTCGCCGGAGCCGCTGCGGCCCTGCGCGCGCTGCGTCGGCGAGTGGCTGGAGCGCTGGGCGGCCGAGACGCCGGACGCGCCCGCGTTCGCCGAGCGCACGCCGGACGGCGGCTGGTGCCGCCTGACCTGGGCCGAGACGCGGGCGCAGGTCGGCCGCATCGCGCAGGGCCTGCTGGATCTGAAGCTCAAAGCCCAGGCGCCGGTGGTCGTGCTGTCGGACAACGCGCTGAACCACCTGCTGCTGATGCTGGCAGCGATGCATGTCGGCCGAGCGGTGTGCACCGTCTCGAGCGCCTACTGCCGGCTGACGAAGGATCACACGAAGATCCACGGCATCCTGAACACGCTCGGCCCGGCCCTGGTCTACGCGTCGGACGCCGTCGTCTACGGCCCGGCGATCGCCAGCGCGGGCCTCGATGCGGTGACGGTCTTCAGCCAGGGGGCGCAGACCCACCCGGGCGCTCTGGACTTCGCGCGGCTGTCGGCGTCGGACGAGGGGCCCGGCGTGATGGAGGCGTTCGAGGCGGTCACGCCGGACACCCACGCCAAGTACCTGCTGACGTCGGGCTCGACCGGCCACCCCAAGGTGGTGATCAACACGCACCGCATGCTGTGCGCCAACCAGCAGATGATCGGCCAGGTCTGGCGCTTCCTCGACCACGAGAAGCCGGTGCTGGTCGACTGGCTGCCTTGGAGCCACACCTTCGGCGGCAACCACAACCTGAACATGGTGCTGCGCAACGGCGGCCAGCTCGTGATCGACGAGGGCCGGCCCGCGCCGGGGCTGATCGAGAAGTCGGTCCGCAACCTCGCCGAGGTGCAGCCGACGGTCTACTTCAACGTGCCGCGCGGCCTGGACATGCTGCTGCCCTTCCTGGAGGCGGACGCGGAGCTCGCAAAGCGCTTCTTCGAGCGGCTGCGCGTGGTCTTCTACGCCGGCGCGGCGCTGCCGCAGGCGACCTGGGAGCGGCTGCAGGCGCTGGCGCGTCGCGTGCGCGGCGAAGAGGTCTGGCTGACCACCTCCTGGGGCTCGACCGAAACCTCGCCGGCGATCACCAGCGCGCACTGGAAGCTCGACCGGGCCGGCGTCATCGGCCTGCCGCTGCCGGGGCTGGAACTCAAGCTCCTGCCCAATGGCGAGAAGCTCGAGATGCGCGTGCGCGGCGTCAGCATCTTCCCCGGCTACCGCGACGCGCCGGAGCTGACGGCGCAGGCCTTCGACGACGAGGGCTACTACCGCATCGGCGATGCGGGCTATCTGGCCGACGAGGCCGATCCATCCCAGGGCGTGGTCTTCAACGGCCGCGTTGCCGAGGACTTCAAGCTCACCACCGGCACCTGGGTCAGCGTCGGCACCCTGCGGGTCCGCGTCGTTTCCGCCCTGTCGCCGCTGGCGCAGGACGTCGTGGTCACCGGACACGACCGCGACGAGGTCGGCGTGCTCGTCTTCCCGTCGCCGGCGGCCGCTGCGCTCCCTGCCGGCGAGCTGGCCGGCCACATCGCCGAGGCGCTGCGCACGATGAAGGCCGGCGGCGGCGGCTCGTCGCAGGTGCCGGCAAGGGCTTTGGTGCTCGCCGAACCGCCCAGCGCCGACGCCGGCGAGATCACCGACAAGGGCTACATCAATCAGGGCGCCGTGCTGCGCCGTCGCGCCGAGGCCGTCGCCCGGCTGTATGCCGGCGGCGATGGCGTCATCTGCCCGTGAATCCGTCCGCCGATCCCACCGAGACCGTGGCCCCCTCGAGGGACTCGTCTTCTTGCGGCGCGACAAGGACGACGCGGATCGCCTGCGGGCGACCGCGTTTCCCGAGGACCTGAAGGTCCTGTGAAAGCGACCTGACATGTACACCTACCAGCCTCCGCTGCGCGAAATGCGCTTCGTCATCGACGACGTCTTGCGTGCGTCGTCACACTGGTCGGACATCCCGGCCTTCGCCGACCTCGACGCCGACACCGCGACCGAGGTCCTGTCCCAGGCCGGCCGCTTCGCGTCCGAAGTGCTCGTGCCGCTGAACGGGCCCGGCGACCGGCAGGGCTGCCGCATCGACGGCGGCCGGGTGAAGACGCCCGACGGCTTCCCGGCGGCCTGGCGCGCCTTCGTCGACGGCGGCTGGCCGGCGCTGGCCTGCGACCCGCAGTGGGGCGGACAGGGGCTGCCGCAGGTGCTCAATGCGGCGCTGTTCGAGATGCTGGTCGCGGCCAACCATGCCTGGACGATGTACCCCGGCCTGCTGCACGGCGCCTACGAGACGATCAAGGCGCACGCCAGCGACGATCTGAAGGCCCGCTACCTGCCCAAGCTCGTCGGCGGCGAGTGGCTGGCGGCGATGGCGCTGACCGAGCCGCAGGCCGGCAGCGACCTCGGCCTCGTGCGCACGAAGGCCGAGCCGCGCCCCGACGGATCGCTGGCGGTCACCGGCAGCAAGATCTTCATCTCCGGCGGCGACCACGACCTGACGGACAACGTCGTGCACCTGGTGCTGTGCCGCTTGCCCGATGCGCCGGCCGGCACCAAGGGCCTGTCGCTGGCGCTGGTGCCGAGCGTGCTGCCCGACGGCTCGCGCAACGCGATGGCCGCCGACGGCATCGAGCACAAGATGGGCATCCACGGCAGCGCCACCTGCGCGATGCGCTACGAGGGCGCCACCGGCTGGCTGGTCGGCGAGCCGCACCGGGGCTTGCCGGCGATGTTCCTGATGATGAACGCGGCGCGGCTGCACGTCGCGCTGCAGGGCCTGGGCCACCTCGAGATGGCGGCCCAGAACGCGCGGCGCTACGCGATCGAGCGGGAGCAGTTCAAGGGCCCGATCGCATCGCAGCCGGCGATGCGGCGCACGCTGCTGGACGGCCAGTCGATCGCCGAGGGCCTGCGCATCGTGATGTACCGCGCCGCGATGCGCCTGGACGAGGCCGACCACCACCCGGACCCGGCGCGCCGGGAGGCCGCGGCCGCCGAGGCCTCGATCCTGACGCCTGTGCTCAAGGCCTTCGGCACCCAGCAGGGCTTCCTGCGCGCCAGCGAGGCGCTGCAGGTCTGGGGCGGCTACGGCTACGTCGCCGAGTACGGGGTCGAGCAGTCCGTGCGCGACGCTCGCATCGCGATGATCTACGAGGGCACGAACGAGATCCAGGCGATCGACCTGCTGCAGCGCAAGCTGCTCGGCGGTGCGGCGCCGGCCTTCGCCGCGTTGCTCGACGACCTGGCACTCACGCTGGCCCCGGTCGTCACCGACGACCCCGCGGACGAGGCCGACGACGTGCTGCACCACCAGATCACGGCCGGACACGCCGCGCTGGCCCGCGTGACCGATGGCATCGCCGACGACCCGACGCTGGCGCTGCGCGTCGCCGACGACTTCCTCGCCGGCGTCGGCCACCTGCTGCTGGCTTGGGCCTGGCGCGCCCAGGCGCGCGCGGCCCGGCGTGCCCTCGACGCCGGCGGTGCCGACGTCGACCGCGAGTGGCTGGCACGGCGCGAGGCGATCGCCGAGCACGGCCTGGCCTGGGTGCTGCCGCAGGCCGCCGTGCACTGGCAGCGCGTGATGGCCGCGCCGCCGTTGGCCGCCGGAGAGCCCTGGGCCTGAAACCTGCGGTGCCCAGTTGTCGGTGGCTCGGTGTCACGGCGCCGACCGGGTTCGACCTGCCGGACGGCCAGGCGCCTGATGCTCGGCGACGACACGCCAGCCAGCGGGCCCGGACCTTGCCGTGGGGCGCCGCCCTGCCCTCCGCCTCGAGGCACGGAACTGATGCACAATGTCGGCGCCGAGCACATCGGCCTTTCAGTGAAGACGGAGCGGGTCGATCATCCGCGTCCTCTCCACCGCCCGAATCGGAGGGCCTCGTAGCTGCCAACTGCGGGGCCCTTTTCTTCGCCCGCCGATGATCCGGGGGCGAGCCCAGCTTCAGCACGGCAGCACATGCTCCTCGGCCGAACCGCACTCCTCTGCACTTCGATCCTCGTGCTCGCCGCCGCGGTCGCCGGTTGCGGCACGTCGCCGGGCGGCCCGAGCCGGCCCGTCCCCTCGGTCTACCAGTCCGAGCGCTTCGAGCAGGACGAGACGCACTCGCGCCTGTTCGACGCCAGCGTCGCCGACACCTGCGAGGCGGCCCGCCGCGCGCTGCTGAGCCAGGGCTACGTGATCACGTCGGCCCACGTCGACTCGGTCAAGGGCGCCAAGCGCTTCCAGCCGAAGGACGAGGTGCACCTGGAGATCAGCTTCACGGTGGTCTGCGTCCCCGAAGGCGGCGCCGGCGTGCCAGCCACCGCCTTCGTCTCGGCGCAGCAGGACCGCTACGTGATCAAGAAGTCGTCCACCAACACCAGCGTCGGCCTGGGCGGCGTCGGCTCGATCTCGCTGCCGCTGTCGTCGAGCGAGGACTCGCTGGTCAAGGTCGGGGCGGAGACGATCCCCGCCGGCCGGTTCTACGACCGCTTCTTCGCGCTGATGCACCGGATGCTGGCCGACATGCGCGGCAACGAGTAGCGCTCAGGGCAGCAGCACCGTCGACCCGGTCGTCTTGCGCGCCTCCAGCGCCTGGTGCGCCTTCGCGACCTCGGCGAGCGGGAAGCGCTGGTCGATGCGGATCTTCACCGCGCCCGACTCCACCACCTCGAACAGCTGGTCGGCCATCTTCTGCGTCGACTCGCGCGTGGCCAGGTGCGTGAACAGTGTCTGCCGCGTCAGGTACAGCGACCCCTTGGCCGCCAGCATCGCCGGCGCGAAGGGCGGTACCGGCCCGGACGCGTTGCCGAAGGTCGCCATCAGGCCGAAGGGCCGCAGGCACTCGAGGCTCTTCTCGAAGGTGTCCTTGCCGATCGAGTCGTAGACCACCTTGACGCCCTTGCCGCCGGTGATCTCCTTGACGCGCGCGGCGAAGTCCTCCTTGGTGTAGTCGATCACGTGCGCCGCGCCATGCTCCTTGGCCAGCTTGCACTTCGCAGCGCCACCGGCGGTGCCGATCAGCTGCAGGCCGAGCGCCTTGGCCCACTGGCAGGCGATCAGGCCGACGCCGCCCGCCGCGGCGTGGAACAGCACGTGGTCGCCCGGCTGCAGGCCCTCGACCGGCAGCGTCTTCTTCAGCAGGTACTGTGCGGTCAGGCCCTTGAGCATCATCGCCGCGCCGGTCTCGAAGTCGATGCCGTCGGGCAGCACCACGACGGTCTTGGCCGGCATCACGCGCATCTCGGAATAGCTGCCCGGCGGATTGCTCGCATAGGCGACACGGTCGCCGATCTTCAGGTGCATCACGTCGGCGCCGACCGCCTCGACGACGCCGGCCGCCTCCATGCCCAGGGTCAGCGGCAGCGGGTTCTGATACAGGCCGGTGCGCTGATAGACGTCGATGAAGTTCAGGCCGCAGGCCATGTGGCGAACGCGCACCTCGCCGGGCCCCGGTTCGCCCACCTCGACCTCGACGAGCTTCATCTGCTCGGGGCCGCCGTACGCATGGATCTGGATTGCCTTGGCCATCTTGTTCTCCTGAAACGTCAAACCCTGAGGTTACGACATCCGGCCTCGGCACCCGCGCATGGCACCATCGCGCCATGCAACGCCTGATCCAGGCGCCCAACGTGGCGCTCGCGACGCTGTGGGTCGACCTGCTGGCCCAGGGCGGCATCGATGCCACCGTGCAGCGCGCCTATGCCAGCGGCATCGCCGGCGAGATCCCGCCCGACCAGGCGCTGCCCGAGGTCTGGGTCACGGACGACGACCAGCTCGAACGCGCGCGAAGCCTGCTGCACGAGTTGCGCCACCTGCCGACGCGGCGCTGGCTCTGCCGCGGCTGCGGCGAGTCGATCGAGGGCCCGTTCGAGCAATGCTGGAACTGCGGCGCCGACATGCCATGCGCCTGAGTGCGCGCATCTCCCTGCTGCTGCTGGTGCCGCCGCTGATGTGGGCCGGCAACGCCGTCGTCGGCCGCCTGCTTGCCGACAGCGTGCCGCCGATGCGGCTGAACACGCTGCGCTGGCTGGCCGCCGGGCTGATCCTGCTGCCGCTGGCCTGGCGCAGCATCGCGACCGCCGAACGCCGTTCCGAGCTGCGCGCGCGCTGGCGGCCGCTGCTGCTGCTCGGCGGGCT
Source organism: uncultured Rubrivivax sp. (assembly GCA_937975735.1). GTDB lineage: Bacteria > Pseudomonadota > Gammaproteobacteria > Burkholderiales > Burkholderiaceae_C > Rubrivivax. The sequence continues at coordinate 2,467 of CALJUI010000407.1, read as the reverse complement.
CGGCGTCGGCGCCTACAACTCGCTGCAGTACCTGGCGCTGCAGACCTCCACGCCGATCAACGTGACGCTGATCGCCTCGAGCACGCCGGTGTGGATGCTGCTGATCGGCATCGTCGGCTACCGCGAACATCCCGGTCGCGCCCAGTGGCTGGGCGCCGCGCTGTCGACGCTCGGGGTGCTGGTCGTGCTGGTGCAGGGCGACCCGCGCCAGCTGCTGAACCTGCGCTTCGTCCCTGGCGACCTGTGGATGCTGCTCGCCGCGCTGTCGTGGTCGACCTACAGCTGGATGCTGGCGCGGCCGCACCCGTCGCTGCGTCCCGAGACCCGCCCGAACTGGACCTGGGCCGAGTTCCTGTTCGTGCAGGTGCTGTTCGGGCTGCTCTGGTCGGGTGCCGCCACCGGGATCGAGGCGACGGTGACGCCCGGCGAGCAGGTCTGGACGGCCTGGCACTGGGCGGCGCTGGCCTTCATCGCGCTCGGCCCGTCGGTGCTGGCTTACCGCTGCTGGGGCGTCGGCGTCGCCGCGGCCGGACCGGCCACCGCGTCGTTCTTCGCCAACCTGACGCCGCTGTTCGCGACGCTGATGTCCGCGGCGCTGCTCGGCGAGGTGCCGCGGCTGCACCACGCGCTGGCCTTCGCGCTGATCGTCGCGGGGATCGTGGTGTCGAGCCGGCGCTAGGGCGGGCTCAGCCGACCTTCTCTTCGGTCGAACGTGCGCTGGCGTCGCTGTAGCGCGGCTCGTTCTCGAGCACGTGCTCCACCAGCAGGCCGACGGCGGCATCGGCATCGCCCGACGCGACCGCGTCCACCAGCACCTGGTGGCTATCCACCGCGTTGTCGATCGGCGCCCGGTGGCGCATCGCGACCAGCTGCCAACGAACGACCTGGTAGCCAGCGACGAGATAGGCGTTCGGGCAGCGTGCGAAGAACTGCCAGTGGAAGTCCATGTCCAGCGCGGCCAGCGCCTTCAGGTCGCCGCGGCGCTCGGCGTCGCGCATGTCGTCGACCAGCGCAGCCAGGTCGCGCGCGATCGCCGGACCTTCACCGGCGGCCACCGACTCGCGCAGCGCGGCGGACTCGATCGTCGCGCGGTAGCGACACAGCTGCCCGACCTCGTCGGCGCCCAGGCGGAAGACATAGGACCCTCGCTGCGGATGCACCTGCACCAGGCCGTCGGCCTTCAAGCGCAACAGGGCCTCGCGCACTGGCGTCTTGCTGACGCCCAGGCGTTGCGCCAGCTGGGCCTCCGACATCTGTTCGCCGAGCCCGAAGGTGCCATCCACGATCGCCGCGCGGATGCGCTCGTAGGCCATATCGGTCAGCAGCTGGGGGCGTTCGAGTCGCAAGGGCGCAGTCACGGCGAACAATGCTCCCGCGATGTCGGGCCTGATTCCATCCGGGAAACTACTATAGCAGATCTGAGATATCAGTTGGCACACTCCGTCCCCATGCCTATCGCCAGCCTCGAAGGCCTTACCCCACCATGAGCGCGACCCCCGCCATGCCTCGCCACGAGGCCCTCGACCGCGCGGAGCGCTGGCTCGTGCGCCTGAACCGCATCGCGGTGATCGCGCTGATGGCGTCGATGGCGGTGCTGGTGTTCGCCAACGTCGTGTCGCGCTACGTCTTCAACCATTCGATCATCTGGGTCGAGGAGCTGACCCAGTACCAGATGATCTGGGTTGCCTACCTGGGGGCGGGACTGGCGCTGCGCGAGGCGCGCCACGTCGCCGTCGACACGCTGCAGGACCTGATGCCGGCAGCGTTGCGGCAGATGCTGCGCCACGTCATCGCGCTCGGCATCGCGCTGTTCCTCGCCGCGCTGGTCGTGCTCGGCGCGCAGATCGCCGCCTTCACCTGGAACCAGGAGACGCCGGTGATGGGCTGGCCGACCGGCCTTCCCTACCTCGCCGTCCCGGTCGGCGCCGCCGGCATGCTGCTGCACCTGCTGCTGTTCTGGCGCCGCTTCGTCGCGCGCGAGTTCGACGCCATCGAGGAGCCCGGGGGCGAGCACGACGACGGCGTCGCCGGCCCCGGCGTGCGTGGCGCGGAGGCCGGACGATGACCGCGACGCTGTTCGCCGTCTTCGCGCTCGGCCTGGTGATCGGGCTGCCGATCGCCTTCGCGATGGGCGGTGCGGGAATGCTCGCCCTCGTGGTCGACGGCAAGCTGTCGCTGCTGTCGGTGCCGCAGCGGCTGTTCGACGGCATCAACTCCTTCCCGCTGATGGCGGTGCCGTTCTTCATCCTCGCGGCCGACCTGATGACGGCCAGCGGCATCACGACCGCGCTGCTGCGCTTCTCGAACTCGATCGTCGGCCACATCCGCGGCGGCATGGGCCACGTGAACGTGGTGACCTCGATGATGTTCGCCGGCGTCCGCGGCTCGGCGCTGGCCGACGCCGCCGGCCCCGGCGCGGTCGCGGTGCGGGCGATGGAGAAGAGCGGCTACGACAAGCCCTACGGCG
>CALJUI010000406.1 GCA_937975735.1 uncultured Rubrivivax sp. | reverse complement strand
GGACGCGGCGCGCGCCGCGCTGGCGGCCGACTGCGGCGCGGCGTGGACCGTCGCGCGGCTGGCCGCGGCCCTCGGGCTGGCGCCGCGCACACTGCAGCGTCGGCTGACCGAGGCCGGGCTGAGCTTCTCGGGCCTGTGCACCGAGGTCCGGCTGACGCGCTCGGCGCAGCTGCTGGCGCGCAGCCGCGAGCCGCTGGCCCAGGTCGGCTACCTGAGCGGCTTCGCCGACCAGGCGCACTTCACGCGCAGCTTCAAGCGCTTCACGGCGATCACGCCGGCGGCCTACCGGGCGCAGTTCGGCTCGCCGGCCGCGGCGCCGCCGCCGCGGGCCGGATAATCGGCGCATGTTCACCGGCATCGTCCAGGGCACCGCCCGCATCGCCGCCGCGACCGACCGGCCGGGGCTGCGCAGCTTCCGGCTGCAGTTCCCGGCCGGCTTCGCCGACGGTCTGGCGATCGGCGCCAGCGTCGCCGTCGACGGCGTCTGCCTGACTGTCACCGCGCTGCACGGCGCGGACGCCGCCGACTTCGACGTGATGCAGCAGAGCCTGGCGCTGACCACGCTGGCCGGGCTGCGCGAAGGCGATGCGGTGAACGTCGAGCGCGCCGCAAAGGACGGCGCCGAGATCGGCGGCCACCCGCTGTCCGGCCACGTCGACACGATGGCCGAGGTGCTCGAGGTTCGCGAACCGCAGAACAACCGCGTGCTGCGGATCGGCGTGCCCGCGCCTTGGATGCGCTACGTGTTCGCGAAGGGCTACATCGCGGTCAACGGCGCCAGCCTGACGGTGGCCGAGGCGAAGCGCGAATCCGGCGGTGCCGGCTGGTTCGAGGTCTGGCTGATCCCCGAGACCTTGCGCATGACGACCTTCGGCGCCAAGCCGGTCGGCGCCAAGCTCAACATCGAGATCGACCGTTCGACCCAGGTCGTCGTCGACACCGTGCGCGATGCGCTCGAGGAACGGCTGGGACCGCTGCTGCCGGCGCTGGAGAAACTGCTCCAGGATCGCGGGCAGACGCTGGCCGACCTCGGCGCGCCGAAGCTGAAATGACCGAGCCCTGGCCCGAGCCCTGGGCCACCGCGGCCACGCTGATCCTGTCGCGCCGGCACGTGTCGCCGAAGCGCCTGATCGCGCCGGGCCCCGACGAGGCGCAGTTGCAGGCGCTGTTCGCGCTCGCGGCCGCGGCGCCGGACCACGGTGAGTTGACGCCCTGGCGCTTCATCGTCGTGCCGGCGGGCGAGCGCCATCGGCTCGGCGAGGCCTTCGGCCAGGCGCTGCTCGACCGCGACGCCGCGGCCACCGCGCAGGAGGTGCAGGACGCGCGCGACAAGGCCGAGCGCGCGCCGCTGGTGATGCTGGCGGTGGCAAGGCTGGGCGACGATCCGCCGGAGATCCCGGCCGCCGAGCGGCTGGTCTCGCTGGGCTGCGCGATCCAGAACATGCTGCTCGGCGCGCAGGCGCTGGGCTTCGGCGCCGGGCTGACCAGCGGGCGCGCGATGGGCTCGCCGCGGCTGGCCGAGCTGTTCGCGCTCGAGGCCGGCGAGACGCCGGTGTGCTGCATCAACATCGGCACGGTGGCCAAGGCGTCGAAGGCGCGGCGGGCGCGGCCGGCGCCCGAGGCGTTCACCCGGGTGCTCGGTCGCTCAGGCTGATGTCGATGCGCCCGAAGGCGCCGTAGTCGGCCGTCACCCGGTCGCCCGGCAGGACCTGCAGCGGCACCATGCAGGTGCCGCAGCAGGCCCAGTCGCCGGCGCGCAGTCCGGTGCCGAGCGACGCCAGCTCGTTGGCCAGCCAGGTCAGTGCGGCGAGCGGATCGCCGAGCAGCGCCTGGCCTTCGCCGTCGCGCCGGTAGCGCTCGGCGCCATCGGCGCCGGTCACGACGGCCTGCACTTGATGCGCCGCGAGATCGGTCTCGCGCCAGGTCGCCGGTGCCGCCGGGCCGAACGCGAAGCGGCCGCAGCAGGCATCGTCGGCGATCAGCTGCGCCTTGCCCGCGCGCGTGAACTCGGCGTAGCGCGAGTCCGGCACCTCGAACGCCGGGTGCAGCGAGTCGACCGCGGCGCGCACCTCGTCGACGGTGTAGGGCGCCTCGCGTGGCGGCAGCGCGCGGGCCATGCGAAAGGCGAACTCCGGCTCGACGACGCGCATGCGGTTGCCGGCCAGCGACAAGGTCGCGCCGACCGGGTGCACGAAGCCGGCCAAGATGCGCCCGGCGAGCGGACCGTCGACCTGGATGTGCGCCTGCCCCGCGGCGCTGGTGGCGGCGATCTTCCAGCCGACCACCGGCTGCCCGGCGACCACGGGCAGCGCGGCCTGGATCGCGTGCGCGGCGGCGGTGTCCTTCGGGCGCAGACCGTCGGGCAGCGCGTCGATGACGCTGCCGGACTGGCGGCAGGTCCAGAGCAGGCGGGCGGCGTCGTGGGTGGGTGAGCTCATCGATGCTCCTTGGCGGCCAACGGCAATCGTGCCAGACACCGGTACCGGCGAAGCGGCCGTCTGCATTAGAGTCGTCGTGACGGACACGTCCTCGGCGGGTCATCGGAGTCGCGATGTTCGGCGATGCATCGTTCTCGGAGGTCGTCAACGAGATCTATTCGGCCTCGCTCGAACCGGCCCGGTGGCCGCGCGCGCTGTCGGCGCTGCATCGCGTGATGGGGGGATCCACCGTCACCTCGCTGGCCTACGTCGAGCGCCTGGGGCAGGGCGGGCTCGGATTCACCAATGCCGAATACACCGACCCCGGCTGGCACTGGCAGTCGATCCAGGCGATGGAGCCGCGCTGTCCGCGCTTCCGGCACGCGGTGCTGAACTTCCGCCCCGGGGCCCTGCTGTTCGACGCGCAGCACGGCCACGACGGCGCGCTCGGTGATGCCGATCCCTGCTACCAGTGGTACGAGCGCGAGCTCGACGCGCGCTTCTACATCGCCGGTACGCTGTTCCAGGCGGCTGGTCGCCACGCCTATGTCGCGGTCCAGCGGTCGCGGCGGACCGGCCATGTCGACAAGATCGACATTCGCCGCTTGCGCGAGTTGCTGCCCCACCTGAGTCGCGCAGTGGCGATCAACCATGCGCTGGGCGAGGCCAGCGTGTCGCGCTTCGAGCCGGAGGCACTGGCGGCCATCCCGCAGGCCGCCGCGGCGCTGGATGCCGACACCGCGGTCCTGCACGGCAACGAGGCCTTCGAGACCCTGTTGCGCAGCGACGATGGCCTCGTCTTGCGGCAAGGCCGCCTGCACGCCCGCCGTCCGCGCGACGATCGGGCGCTTCAGCAGCTGCTGGCCAAGGCGGCGATCGGGCAGCTGTCCGGCGCGCTGTCGCTGCCCCGGCCCTCGGGCCGGCGCGCCTACGGTCTCGTGGCGACGCCGATTCCCAGAGGCGAACCCTATTTCATGGCGCGGCGGCCCGCAGCCATGCTGTTCGCGATCGATCCAGAACTGCGGCCGCGACACGCGCCGACGGCAGAGATGTTGGCGCAGGCCTTCGATCTGACGCCGATGCAGGCGCGCATCGCGCAGTTGCTCGGCACCGGCAGCAGCCTCGACGACTGCGCTGCGCAACTCGGGGTGTCCCGGAACACCGTGCGCACGCACGCCAGAGCCGTCTATCGGCGCCTGCAGATCGAGCGACAGAGCGACCTCGTCGCGCTGCTCGCGGCGTGGCCGCCAGTGGCTGCCGGCTGAGTGCCGCCAATGGGCTCGTCCGGCCGGACGAGTCGCGCCAGCCGACACGCTGCCGCGCCGCATGCGACGGGCATCGCGCAGAGCGTTGTCGCCACAGGAGATTCCTGCCTTGGCACGGCGACTGCTTGGGCGGCGGCATTGCTGGCCTGAGCAGGGGGGTTGATGATGTCGAAGACAGTGGCAGGGACCGCGTCGCGCGCGCCGGTTGAAATGATGCAGGCGATCCGGTGGCTGCGCGCCGTTGGGGCGGTCGGCCTGATCCTCGTGGCTTCGCCGTCCATCGCGGATGTCATCGTCCGGCACGCCAGCTGCCCGCCGGGCGCACCGCCGCCACGCACGGAGATCTGTGCCGAGGGGCCGCTGTCGGTGCCGGTGTCGGTCCACCTGACCGACGCCAGCGGCGGCACGCTGGTCGCCGGCGGGTCGGCCAGTGCGACCGCCGTCCGGGCCGTCGTGTCCAACACCTTCGGCGGCAGCGGCCGGGTGACCGCGAGCTTCCGCGACGACTACACGCTGAGCGGCCCTGGCGCCGGTCCGCTCACCTTCACCGCCACCCTGACCGTGGATGGCCTGCGCAGCAGCACGATGGGCACCGTGGGGGCCGGTTTCCTGGCGACCGGTGCGAGCTATTACGCGGCACCGGCATCGATGCTGTACTCATTGGGCGGCGGGCCGACCGGCGCCGTGTCCGAGACCCTGGTTCTCAGCCTCACGCAGGACATCGGAGACACCTTCAGCCTGGGCTTCGGCGTCGATCTGATCGCCCTCATGGGCGTGACGCTGGACTTTGGCTCGACCGTCACGCTGGGCTTCACCGGTCTGCCCGACGGTGTCTTCATCTCGTCGACGCAGGGCTTCGACGGCGTGGGCAGTCGCCCGGCCACGCCGCCTGTTGCCGTGCCGCTGCCCGGGTCGCTCGGGCTGAGCCTGTTGGCCGGCTTCTTGTGCGCGATGACCGCCCGACGCGGTCGCCGCAGCCCGCACCGGGCCTGAAGTCGCGCGTCAGTCGGCGGCATCCCCATGCCGCCCGGCGCCCGCCGCGAAGCGCGCCGCGCCGCCCAGGCCTTCGGCGAACACGACCTCGTGGCCGCCGGCGCCTTCGCGCGCCAATGCCTCGGCCAGCGGCCAGTCCCACTGCGCCAGCGCCGATCCGCGGTCGGCATTCATGCAGCGCTGCGGGAAGGCGGCGATCTGCGCGGCCAGCGCCTGCGCCGCGGCCAGCGCCTGGCCGTCGTCGACGACCCGGTTGGCCAGACCGATCGCCAGTGCTTCGTCGGCGGCCACCGCGCGGCCGGTGAGGATCAGGTCGAGCGCGCGGCCCTGGCCGACGATGCGCGGCAGCCGCACCGTGCCGCCGTCGATCAGCGGCACGCCCCAGCGCCGGCAGTAGACGCCGAAGACCGCGCCGCGCGCCGCCACGCGCAGGTCGCACATCAGCGCCAGTTCCAGCCCGCCGGCCACTGCGTGGCCTTCCACCGCGGCGATCACCGGTTTGGTGAAGGCCATGCGTGTCGGGCCCATCGGGCCTGGCGCGGTGCCGGTCGGCTCGATCGCATTGCGCGTGGCGGGGTCGGCCAGCGCCTTCAGGTCGGCGCCGGCGCAGAACTGGCCGCCGGCGCCGGTGAGCACGGCGACGCGCAGCGCGGGATCGGCCTCGAAGTCCTCGAACGCGGCACGCAGCGCACTCGCGGTCGGGCCGTCGACGGCGTTGCGGCGCCCGGGGCGGTTCAGCGTGATGGTGATCACCGGGCCGTTGATGTGGGTCAGGACCTGCGGCATGGCGTGGCGGCTTTCGGTTGGGACGGAAGGCTATGATGCCTCCCGCTCCAGGTGCCCCGGGTGATGTGATGCCCGGGGTTAAACGGGAAGCAGGTGACGCGGGCGGAAACCGCCCGTCAGTCCTGCGCTGCCCCCGCACCGGTCAGCAGGCGCAAGGCCGCCCTCATGCCACTGCGAACGCCCGCGTTCGTGGGAAGGCGGCGGCCCCCGGGTCGACTTCGGTCGCCCCGGCCTGCAAGCCCGGATACCGGCCTGCCGAGCACGGGGCCCGACGCGCCTGACCGCGCCGACGGCAGTTGCCACCACACCGCCTGCGGGGACGCTGGCGGGACGGAGTTCATCGATGCCCTTCATCCGCTTCCGACGCGCCGCCGTGAGCGCGGGCCTGTGCCTGTCGCCGCTGGCGGCCCTGGCGCAGGCCACCGACACCGTCGTCATCACCGCGGCCCGCGTGCCGCTGCCGATCGGCCAGGTGCTGTCCGACGTGCGACTGATCGAGCGCGACGCGATCGAGCGCGCCGGCACGAGCAGCCTGCCGCAGCTGCTGCAGCGGCTGGGCGGCGTCGAGATCAGCGCCAGCGGCGGCCCCGGCCAGGTCGCCGGCGTCTTCCTGCGCGGCAGCAATGCCAACCACGTCGTGCTGCTGATCGACGGCGTGCGCGTCAACTCGGCCACCGCCGGCACCAATGCGCTGGAGAACCTGCCGCTCGAGCAGATCGAGCGCATCGAGATCCTGCGCGGCCCGGCCAGCGGCCTGTACGGCGCCGACGCGATCGGCGGCGTGATCCAGGTCTTCACCCGCCGCGCCGACGGCCACGACGGCCGCGTCGAACTCGGCAGCGAGCGCACCCGCGCCGCGTCGCTGACCTTCGGCCGGCGCGCGGGCGCCACCCACTGGTCGCTGCAGGCCGGCGTGCGCGACAGCCGCAACGCCTCGGCGACGAACGCCGACAACGTGTTCTCGTTCAACCCCGACCGCGACCCGTACCGCAACGCCAACGCCGGCGCGGCGGTGTCGCACGAGTGGGCGGCGGGGCAGTCGCTCACGCTGCGCGGGCAGCTCAGCGACGGCCGCGCGCACTTCGACGCCGGCCCGGGCAGCGACGACGTCAACCGCCAGCGCCTGGCCAGCGTCGCGCTCGAGAGCCGCAACCGCCTCGGCACCGGCTGGACCAGCGTGCTGCGGCTGGCCCGCGGCACCGATGACATCCGCACCGACGGCGCCTTCCCGAGCCGCTTCCGCACCGACCAGGACCAGGTCGGCTGGCAGCACGACGTGGACGCGTTCGGCGGCACGGCCGCGGCCGGGATCGAGTGGCGGCGCGAGCGGGTCGACAGCGACACCGCCTTCACGGCGACCGAACGCACCGTGAGCTCGCTGTTCGGCAGCCACGCCGCGCGCCGTGGCGACTGGTCGTGGCAGCTCGCGCTGCGCCACGACCGCAACTCGCAGTTCGGCCGCGAGACCACCGGCAACCTGGGCGTCGGCTGGCAGGTCGCGCCGCGCTGGCGGCTGTCGGCGTCAGCCGGCACCGCGTTCAAGGCGCCGAGCTTCAACGACCTGTACTACCCGCTCGCCTTCGGCTATTCCGGCAACCCGGCGCTGCGCCCGGAGCGCTCGCGCAGCGCCGAGGTCGCGGCGCGCTACGCAAACGACGGCTTCAACGCCGGCCTGACGGTCTTCGACAACCGCATCAGCGACCTGATCACGATCAACTCGAGCTTCACGACGGTGGAGAACGTCGCGCGCGCGCGCATCGAGGGCGCGACGCTGAACGCGGCCTGGCGTTCGGGGCCGTGGCATGCCCGCGCGGAGTGGACGCACCAGCGGGCGCGCGACGAGGCCACCGGCGGACCGCTGGCGCGTCGTGCGGACGACTTCGGCAGCGTCGGCGTCGACTGGGCCGCGGGCCGCTGGCGGATCGGCGCCGACGTCGTGGCCAGCGGCTCGCGGGTCGATTCCGGCGGCGCCGCGCTCGGCGGCTACGGCCTGGTGAATTTCCATGCCGCCAGGGCGCTGTCGCACCACTGGACGCTGAGTGCGCGAATTCACAATGCGGCGGACAAGGGCTACACGCTGGTGCAGGGCTACAACCCGCCGGGTCGCGGCGTCTTCGTCGCGCTGTCGTTCAGCGAACGCTGACGATGGCCCGGGCGCTGCGCATCTGGACCGCGCTGGCGCTGGCGGCGCTGGCCGCGCTGTGGCTGGCCCTGGCCACCGGCAGCGGCCTGGTCGACCCGGCCCAGGTGCCGCGCCTGCTGTTCGCGCCCGACGGCAGCACGGCTGCCGAGGTGCTGCACACGCTGCGCCTGCCGCGTGCGCTGGCGGCCTTCGCCATCGGCGGCCTGCTGGCGCTGGCCGGCGTGCTGATGCAGGTGCTGCTGCGCAACCCGCTGGCCGACCCGTACGTGCTGGGCATCTCGGGCGGCTCGGCGGCCGGCGCGCTGGCGGCGATGTGGCTCGGCGCCGGCGCCTGGCTGGTGCACGTGGGCGCCTTCGGCGGTGCGCTGCTGACGATCGCGCTCGTCTTCGCGGTCGCGCACCGCGAGCTCGCGCGGCTGGACGCCGCCGGCACGCGCGACCACGCGCCGCGCCTGCTGCTCACCGGCGTGATGCTCGCCGCCGGCTGGACCGCGCTGATCACGCTGATGCTGTCGCTCGCACCCGAGGCCCGGCTGCGCGGCATGCTGTTCTGGCTGGCCGGCGACCTGAGCGCCAGCGCCGGCGGCGCCATGCCGTTGCTCGGGCTGGCGCTGCTGCTGGCCCTGGCCTGGCCGCTGGCGCGCGAGCTCAACGTGCTGCTGCGCGGGCCGGCGGCGGCGCTGGCGCTCGGCGTGAACGTCGTGCGGCTGCGGCGCGCCGTCTACGTGATCGCCTCGGCGGCGGCGGCCTTGGCGGTGACGACGGCCGGCAGCGTCGGCTTCATCGGCCTGGTCGTGCCGCACGCATTGCGGCTGCTGATCGGCAACGACCAGCGCATCCTGCTGCCGGCCTGCGTGCTCGGCGGCGGCAGCCTGCTGGTGCTGACCGACTCGCTGGCGCGCGCCCTGATCGCGCCGCAGCAGCTGCCGGTGGGCGTGATCACCGCGCTGCTCGGCGTGCCGACCTTCCTGTGGCTGCTGCGCCGCGGCGGGGCGGGGCGATGAATCCGCGGCATTTGCTCGGCGTTCGCGACCTGCGATTGCAGGCCGGCGAGCGCCTGCTCGCGACCGGCCTGTGCTTCGACGTGCACGCCGGCGAGTTGTGGGCGCTGCTGGGGCCGAACGGCAGCGGCAAGACGACGCTGCTGAACGCGCTCGCCGGGCTGCATCCGCCGGCGGCCGGCGACGTGATGCTCGCCGGCCGGCCGCTCGCCGCGTGGCCGGCCGGCGACGCCGCCTGCCTGCGCGGCCTGCTGCCGCAGACCCTGCAAGACGCGTTCAGCGCGAGCGTGCTCGACGTCGTGCTGATCGGCCGACATCCGCACCTGGCCCGCTGGGCCTGGGAGGACGACGACGACCGGCGCATCGCGCAGGCCGCGCTGGACGCGGTCGATCTGGCCGGATTCGCCGATCACGACGTGCTGACGCTGTCCGGCGGCGAGCGCCAGCGCGTCGGCCTGGCCGCGGTGCTGGCGCAGGACCCGCTGCTGCTGCTGCTCGACGAGCCGCTGGCCCACCTGGACCTGCACCACCAGATCGGCCTGCTGCAGCACCTGCAGCATCTCGCTCGTACCCAAGGCAAGGCGATCGTGATGGCGCTGCACGACCTGAACCTGGCGCAGCGCTTCGCCAGCCATGCACTGGTGCTGCGCGCCGACGGCCACACCGCCGGCGCGACGCGGGACGTGATGACGCCGGACGTGCTCGGCGCCGCCTACGGCCACCCGCTGCAGCGCGTCGACGCTGCCGGCCAGACGCTGTGGGTGCCGGCATGAAGGCGTACTGGATCACCTTCGTGCTGATGGTCGCGCTGCACGCCGGCGCGGCCGAGGTCCAGGGCGTCGACGACGCCGGCCGGCGCCTGACGCTGGCCGAGCCGGCGCGGCGCATCGTCAGCCTGGCGCCTCACCTGACCGAGCTGCTGTTCGCCGCCGGCGCCGGCGACCGCGTCGTCGGCGTCAGCGCCTGGAGCGACTTCCCCGAAGCGGCGAAGCGTCTGCCGCGCATCGGCGACAGCAACCTGCTCGACCTCGAGCGCATCGTCGCGCTGAAGCCGGACCTGGTGGTCGCCTGGGGCAACGGCAGCTCGGCGCAGCAACTGGCGCGGCTGCGGGCCGCGGGACTGCCGGTGTGGATCAGCGAGTCGCGCTCGCTGGCGCACATCGCGGTCACGCTGCGCACCTTCGGGCGTCTCGCTGGCAGCTCAGCGGTGGCCGATCCGCGTGCGGCGGCGTTCGAGTCGCGCCTGGCCGAGCTGAAGGCACGCTACTCCGGCCGCCGCGAGCTCGCGATCTTCTACCAGGTCTGGCACCAGCCGCTGCTGACGATCGGCGGCGGCCATCCGATCAGCGAGGCGCTGCGGGTCTGCGGCGCGCGCAGCGTGTTCGGCGCGCTGACCGCGATCACGCCGGCAGTCGACGCCGAGGCCGTGCTGCAGGCCGACCCCGACGCCATCGTCACCGGCAGCGTCGACCCGGCAGGCCCGGACCACCTCGACCGCTGGCGCGGGCTCAGGTCGCTGCGCGCGGCGCGCGAGGGGCGCTTGATCGTCGTCGACCCGGACACCTTGCACCGGCCGACCGACCGCATGATCGACGGCATCGAGACGCTGTGCCTCAAGCTCGACCGCCTGCGTTGACCGTGGCGCCGGGCCGCAAGGCGAACAGCGTGGCCAGCACGGCCAGCCCGAGTGCGCCCGACAGCCACAGCGCGCCGATGCCGGTGCGCTCGAGCATGAGCCCGAACAGCAGCGGTGCCGCCGCCTGCAGCACGCGAGCCGGCAGCATCAGCCAGCCTTGGCGCGCGCCGTAGCCGACCGGGCCGAACAGCGCCAGCGGCAGCGTGCCCTTGGCGATCGTCATGATGCCGTTGCCGGCGCCGTGCAGCAGCGCGAACAAGGCCGCCGCCGGCGCGCCGACCACCAGCAGCAGCGCGATGCCCAGCGGGTGCGCGGCCGCGGCCAGCCGCGCCGACCACAAGGGGTGCCGGCGGCGCAGCAGGCCGAACTCGGCGAGCCGCGCCACGACCTGCGCCGGGCCGATCAGCGCACCGACGCCGACCGCGACGACCAGGCTCGCGCCGGCGACCTGCAGCGCGCCGGGCAGGTGCGCCGCCATCGCGGTGCTGATGAAGC
>CALJUI010000405.1 GCA_937975735.1 uncultured Rubrivivax sp. | reverse complement strand
CAGGTCGGCGGGCTTGGTCAGCAGCTGCAGCTTCATGCACATCAGCTCGTCCAGGCGCTGCTCGTGCAGCATGCGCGGCACCTTGTAGATCGTATCGACGTCCCACATCGAGATCACGCCGTGCAACTGCACGTTGGTGAACAGCGAGATCTTCTCGCGTTCCTCGGCCGGCACCTCGCGGTCGGCGCGGCACAGCAGCGCGTCGGGCTGAATGCCGATCTCGCGCATCTTCTGCACCGTGTGCTGGGTCGGCTTGGTCTTGAGCTCGCCGGCCGCGCCGATCCACGGGACGTAGGTCAGGTGCACGAAGGCCGAGTTGCTCGGCCCGGCGCGCAGCGCCATCTGGCGCACCGCCTCCAGGAAGGGCAGGCTCTCGATGTCGCCCACGGTGCCGCCGATCTCGACGATGGCCACGTCGACGTCGGCCGCGCCCCGCTTGATGAATTCCTGGATCTCGTTGGTGACGTGCGGGATCACCTGCACCGTCTTGCCGAGGTAGTCGCCGCGGCGCTCCTTCTCGAGCACCGACTTGTAGATCTGGCCGGCGGTGAAGTTGTTCGCGCGCCGCATCTTGGTGCTGATGAAGCGCTCGTAGTGGCCGAGGTCGAGGTCGGTCTCGGCGCCGTCGTCGGTGACGAAGACCTCGCCGTGCTGGAACGGGCTCATCGTGCCCGGGTCGACGTTGAGGTAGGGATCCAGCTTCATCAACGTGACCTTCAGGCCGCGCGACTCGAGGATGGCCGCCAGCGACGCCGACGCGATGCCCTTGCCGAGGGAGGACACCACGCCGCCGGTGACGAAGACGTACTTGGTCATGAAGTGCAGCGATTCAGCGCTCGAGAATCGCCATAGGAGAAAGCCGGATTATAGAGAGGCGCCGTCGGCCGCCGGCCGCTTGGCGAGGATCGCGCGCGTCACCCGCGAGGCCGGCGCACGGCCGAGGGCCGCACTGATCCAGGCCGCGACGTCGACCAGCCGGTCCAGCGCGACGCCGGTCTCGGCGCCGAGCCCGTGCAGCAGATGCACGACGTCCTCGGTGGCCACGTTGCCGGTGGCGCCCTTGGCGTACGGGCAGCCGCCGAGCCCGCCGACCGAGCTGTCGAACACGCGCAGCCCGAAGCCGTAGCTGGCATAGACGTTGGCCGCCGCCATGCCGTAGGTGTCGTGGTAGTGGCCGGCGAGCTGCGCCGTCGGCACCTCGCGCGCGACCGCCTCGAGCATGCGCAGCACCGTCGCCGGCGTGCCGGTGCCGATCGTGTCGCCGAGCGAGACCTCGTAGGCGCCCCGGTCGCGGAGCTCGCGCGAGACCATCGCCACCCGCGCCGGCTCGGTCGGGCCGTCGTAGGGGCAGGCGACCACGCAGGAGACGTAGCCCCGCACACGCACGCCGAGCGGCCGCGCGGCCTCGAAGATCAGCGTGAATCGCTCGATCGATTCGGCGATCGAGCAGTTGATGTTGCGCTGCGAGAAGCCCTCGGACGCGGCGCCGAAGACCGCGACCTCGCGCGCGCCGGCGGCAACCGCGGCCTCGAAGCCCTTCATGTTCGGCGTCAGCACCGGGAAGTGCCGCCCCGGGTGCGCGGCGGCGATCGCCGGCAGGCCGGCCATCACCTCGGCCTGGTCGGCCATCTGCGGCACCCATTTCGGCGACACGAAGGCGGTGGCCTCGATGTCGCGCAGGCCGGCCTCGGCCAGCCGGCGGATCAGCTCGAGCTTGGTCGCCGCGGGCACCAGCCCGGGTTCGTTCTGCAGCCCGTCGCGCGGGCCGACTTCGACGATGCGCACGTGTTCGGTCATGCGGCCTCCTTCATCCGGTCGATCGACCCCATCTGCGCGAGCAGCGCGAGCACCGCGTCGGCGGTGGCCTGCGGGTGCTCCATCGGGAACAGGTGCGAGCCGTCGATCCAGCTCAGATGATCGCCGACGACGGCCTGCGTCACCGCCAGGCCGGCCTGCCGGTTCTCGGGCGATCGCAGGCCGCCGACGAAGCCGACCGGGCAGCGCGGCGGGTGGCGTTTCAGCACCCGGTCGAAGTGATGTGGCAGGGTGTTGTAGAAGCTGGTCTCGATCTCGCGGCTGAAGCTCAGGCGCACGCCGCCGTCGCCGGCCGGTTCGATGCCGCAGGCGATGTAGTCGGCCAGCACCCGCGGGTCCCAGCGCGCGAAGGCCGGCTTGGCGGCGAAGTGCGCGAGCGCGTGCTCCGCGCTCGGCCAGGCGTGGCGCCGGGCGTGCGAAACCTTGCCGGGCGAGAAGCGTCGCACCAGCCCGGTGGCCTTGCCGAAGCGCAGCGCGCGGGCGCGCCAGCCGCCGACCACCGGCGAGTCGAGCAGCACGACTGCGGCGGCCAGGTCCGGCCGGTGGCAGGCGACGAGCAGGCTCAGGTAGCCGCCGAGCGAGTGCCCGACCAGCTGCACCGGCCGGCCCGGCGCCTCGCGCTCGACGAAGCCGATCAGCTCGTCGCGCACATGCGGCCAGTTGCTGGTCACCGGGTGCTTCGGATCGTGGCCGAACTTGTCCAGCGCCAGGACGCGATGGCCGGCGGCGCGCCAGGCCTCGAGAATCACCCGATAGGTGCCTGCGGGAAAGCCGTTGGCATGCGAGAAGACGATGACGGCCATGTCCGGTTCGTCAAACGATCTTCTCGCCCGGGTGGGTGACCTTGCGCATCGCCTCGTAGCGCTCGCTTTGCACGATCAGCGGGTGGTCGGCGGCGTCTTCGGTGAGCGGGTCGTCCAGGCCCTGGAAGACCTCGCGCAGGCGCTGGCCCCAGACGGTGCGGATCATTCCGAAATAGGGGTTGCCCTCGTCGATGCAGACGAATTCGTCGCTGCCGAGCTGGCCGTCGCGGTAGACGAGCAGGTCCAGCGGCAGGCCGACCGACAGGTTGGACTTCAGCGTCGAGTCCATCGACACCAGCGCGCACTTGGCTGCGGTGTTCAGCCGCGTGCCCGGTTTGATCATCCGGTCGAGCACCGGCTTGCCATACTTGCTCTCGCCGATCTGGAAGTAGCAGGTCTCGCGCGTGGCCTCGATGAAGTTGCCCGCCGAGTAGACCTGGAACAGGCGCATCGCCTCGCCCTTGATCTGGCCGCCGAAGATCATCGAGACGTTGAACTCGACGCCGGCCTGCTTCAGCGACGCACCGTCCTCGCGGTAGATCCGCCGCACCGCCGAGCCGAGCACGCGGGTGGCGTCGAACATCGATTCGGCGTTCCAGATCGTCAGCGGCGGCAGGTCCGGGCCGCGGTCGAGCTTCTCGACCTGCAGGATCTCGCGCACGCTCTGGCTGATGCCCAGGTTGCCGGCCGACAGCAGCACCATGAAGCGGTCGCCGGTCTTCTCGTAGATCATCATCTTGCGGAAGGTGCTGATCTGGTCCATGCCCGCGTTGGTGCGCGAGTCGGACAGGAAGACGAGGCCGGCATCGAGCTTGATGCCCACGCAGTAGGTCATGGGGTTCTCTTTCGCAGGGACTTCAGGCGGTACAGCGCGTCCATCGCCTCGCGCGGCGACAGCGCGTCGGGGTCGATCGCGTCCAGCGCCGATTCTGCCGCCGATGGCTCGGCCGGCGCCGCCGGCGGTGGCGTCGCGAACAGGTCGA
Source organism: uncultured Rubrivivax sp. (assembly GCA_937975735.1). GTDB lineage: Bacteria > Pseudomonadota > Gammaproteobacteria > Burkholderiales > Burkholderiaceae_C > Rubrivivax. The sequence goes on along the minus strand of CALJUI010000405.1, from coordinate 1,320 downwards.
CCTGGGCCGCGCCCTGCTTGGACTGCGCCTCGAGCGCCTCGAGGGCCTGCCGCGCCTGGCGCACGATGGTCGACGGCATGCCGGCCAGCCGGGCCACCTGCACGCCGTAGCTGCGGCTTGCCGGGCCGGGTTCGATCTGGTGCAGGAAGACGATCTTCTCGCCGCTCTCGGCGGCGCTGACGTGCACGTTGAGCGCGCCGGCGTGCCGTTCGGGGAAGGCGGTCAGTTCGAAATAGTGCGTCGCGAACAGCGTGAAGGCCTTGTTGCGGTCGTGCAGGTGGCTGGCGATCGCGCCGGCCAGCGCCAGGCCGTCGAAGGTGCTGGTGCCGCGGCCGATCTCGTCCATCAGCACCAGGCTGTGCTCGGTCGCGGCGTGCACGATCGCCGCCGCCTCGGTCATCTCGAGCATGAAGGTCGACTGCGCGTTGGCGAGGTCGTCGGCGGCGCCGATGCGGGTGTGGATCGCGTCGATCGGCCCCAGCCGGCAGGCCGAGGCCGGCACGAAGGAGCCCATCGAGGCGAGCAGCACGATCAGCGCCACCTGGCGCATGAAGGTGCTCTTGCCGCCCATGTTCGGACCGGTGACGATCAGCATCCGCGTCTTCGGATCGAGCCTGCAGTGGTTGGGGATGAAGGCGCCGCCACCGGACTCGGCCAGCCGCGCCTCGACCACCGGGTGGCGGCCGTCGTCGATCTGGATGCAGGGGTAGGGCACGAACTCGGGGCGACACCAGCCCAGCGTGGCCGCGCGCTCGGCCAGCGCCGACAGCGCGTCGAGCGAGGCCAGCGCGCGCGCGAGTTCGCCGAGGGCGACGAGGTGGGCCTGCAGCGCGTCGATCAGCTGTTCGTACAGCCACTTCTCGCGTGCCAGCGCGCGCTCCTGCGCCGACAGCGCCTTGTCCTCGAAGGCCTTCAGCTCGGGCGTGATGTAGCGCTCGGCGTTCTTCATCGTCTGCCGGCGCTGGTAGTCGGCCGGCACCTTGTCGACGTGCGACGACGTGACCTCGATGTAGAAGCCGTGAACCTTGTTGAACTGCACGCGCAGGTTCGGGATCGAGGTGCGCTCGCGCTCGCGCTGCTCCAGGTCGATCAGGTAGGCGTCGCAGTTCTGGCTGATGCCGCGCAGCTCGTCGAGCTCGGCATCGACGCCCTCGGCGATCACGCCGCCGTCGCGCAGCAGCACCGCCGGCTCCTCGGCGATCGCCAGCAGGCTCTCGGCGATGCCGGCGTCGGGACGCAGCGCGGCGTGCAGCCGGTCGAGCAGCGGCGTGCCGGCCGGCGCCGCGGCGCGCAGTGCCGGCAGCGCGGCCAGCGTCGCGC
>CALJUI010000404.1 GCA_937975735.1 uncultured Rubrivivax sp. | reverse complement strand
GTGGGTGACGACCCAGAGTTTGTCGCAGCGCGAGAACACAGCACGTGCTGCAATTGAAAAGAAGGCAGCAGGTGCAACGGTGTAGAAGAAGGCATATGCCCAGCGATCCGGGAACTTGGCGTCGTGATACTGAAGAGTTGCCAGAAAGACCAGCAATGGCACAAAGGCGAGAAACCCAACGAATCGTAGAGCACGATGCATCGCGGCGTCGATTGCGAGGCCTAACTAGGATTTAGGGCGCAGCAGTGCTGCATAACGTCGGAGGGTGCTCCCTAACTCCGGAGCCCGAATCGGCCGCCGAGCGGCTTGCAGCCTAGCTTCCAGTCCCATCTGCAGTATCCCATGCTGTTCACTTGCACTGCGAAAAGCGGCAGTCGAGATTGAACACCGTCGAACCCTCGCCGACCATCCCGCTTGTCAGTATGGGCGGGTATACCCTGAGGTCGGGCGGTCCGGTTGGGCACGCTGCGGTCTCAAGGGCTGCTTTTGGGGCGGCGCAACTGCCGTGCAACGACCGCCCGCTCCTGGCCGAATGCAGCCCCGGGGCGATTCTCCCTCTAGCCGGCGTCATAACGTCCCACATGCCCGGACCTTGCGGTGGAGGGCAGCCCGTGGATACGGCCAGCGTCCAGTCGCACGCCGGAACCGCGCAAGGGTTCCTTGCCTAGATCTCGGCTGGCACCACCTGGGGCCGCCCAGGCATCACCGGCAGCTTGCCCTCCTTGAGCAGGGCCTCCCACTCGGCCTGCAGCGACGCGTCGGTCCTGTAGTGGGGCACTCGGAACACGAGGCGGCGCGTGCGCGTGACGATGGCGTTCGCGCCGGCCACCTCGGCGTTCCAATAGTGGTGGGCGCGCCGCAGGTTCAGCTCGGTGTCCATCTCGAAGTGGTCTCGCGGGCCCTTCCCGCCGAACACGTACAGCCGGCCGCGGTAGATGCGCCAGGTGTCCGGGCCGCCGCCGCCGCCCCATGGAATGGCGTAATTGATGCCATTGCTGCAGAAGCCGCCGAACTGCGGCATGTACCGCTCCGGCTCGCGCTCGAAGGCTGCACGGTTCGCTTCGCTGACGAAGCGCCACGTCACCCCGTGGAGGCTCGACGTGATGCCGGGGTCGCCCGGCACCGCCGCGTGGCGGGTGAAGTAGGCCACGGCGTCGTGCCCTTCCAGCATCACGCCTGCCGGCACGCCGCCGGTGCCCGTCCGGAAGGGGCCGGCGTTCGGGCTCGCGGGCTGCATCGGGGCGTCCGGCGTCACCGGCGCGGCGCCGCAGCCGGCCATGCCGACCGTGCCGGCGCCCAGCGCGCCCAGCACCAGGGCACGGCGACGGGGATCATGCGGCTGCGGGCCGCCTCGTGCGGGTGCGTTCACGTCGGGTCCCGCGCCAGGCGTGCGCTGCAATGGCATCGCGTGCAACACCGCTGCCCACGAAGTTGCTTGCGGCCTGGAACGGCGGGTCTCGGGTCTCATCGGCTTGCTCCCTTCGGGCTCGGGCCCTGCGCGCGCCGGCGGCCGCGCGCGATGTAGCCCATGCCCCACTGCGTGGTCCAGCGCTCGAAGTCGTCGCACCATGGGCTGATGTGGTCCCACGGCCGCCACAGGTCCGCGGCATGTGCGTTCTACGGGCGGTTCTTCAGCCAGGCCAGCAGGTTGGGCGGCCCGGTCCACCACGGGAAGAACTTCATGCCGGCATCGGCGATGCGCGCGCCGGCCTCGAGCTGGCGCATCACGTTGTCCACCGCCTGCGGCGTGCGGCTGATGTCGTGCACGTAGTTGAAAAGCGCCGCGTCGCAGGCCTGCGGCAGTCGCACGGCCTCGGCCGACGTGCATTGCAGCCAGACGCGGTCGCCCCAGCCCTCGCGCTGGATGCGAGCCTCGGCCTGCGCGCACATTTCGGGGCTGTGCTCGAAGGCCAGCACGCGGCCGCGCTCGCCGACGGCGGCCAGCAGCGGCGCGAAGCTGAGGCCGGTGCCGGCGCCGACGTCGAGCACGACGTCGCCGGGGCGCAACGCCAGAAGGCCGATCGTGCGCAGGCGCAACGGCATCGTGAAGTTCGCCGAGGCGTCGTAGCCGGCGGCGACACGGCGGTAGCGCTCGAGGGAGATCTCGTGAGGGGTCATCGCGGGCCGGGGCAGGTCTGCGCAGCGTCGCACGCACCGGGCACGACCTTACACCTGCTCGCGTGCGCCGCGATGTCTCCTCGCCGCGGTCCCCGCGCGCGGGTGAGGGCGGTCGCGCTGTGCGCGCGTCAGCCGGTGTCTTGGCGGGCAGGCGCCGCCGTGGCTGCGCCGCCGCGGTCGGCCGGGTGGTTCACGCCGTCGTTCACCGGCACGTCGCCCAGCAGGTACGGGTTGATGCCGTCCAGGCAGCCCACGTTGTAGCCGTATTTGTGCGGTGACGAGCGGCGCTGGTGGTGCGTGTAGATGCCGCACACGCCGCAGAAGTGGTGCCTGGCGGTGTGCGTGTTGAACTGGTACAGGCGCAGATGCTCCTGGCCCTGCAGCACGCGCAGCCCGTCCAGCGGGACGCTGGCGACGACGGCGCCCTTGCGGCGGCAGATGGAACAGTCGCAGCGGCGCGGGTCGACGATGCCGTCGGGCAGCGTCAGCTCCAGCACCACCGCACCGCAATGGCAGCTCAGGCGGTGCCTGGGTTGCACCGCCACGCCGCCGACGGACTTGATCGCCATGGGTTGCGCCTCCACTCGTGGCCACGGTTGGCGGGATGATCGCCGAAGTGCCGGCCTGCGGCGCACAGGCCTGCGGCCGCGCACCACCGCGGCGTGGGCAGCGCCGCGGCGCGATCAGGTGATCACGATGGCGCGGAAGTCGTTGACGTTGGTCAGTGTCGGGCCGGTGACGACGGCGTCGCCCAGGGCTTCGAAGAAGCCGTGGCCGTCGTTATCGTCCAGGTGGCGGCGCGGGTGCAGGCCCTGCGCCCAGGCCCGGGCCAGCGTGTCGGGGGT
>CALJUI010000403.1 GCA_937975735.1 uncultured Rubrivivax sp. | reverse complement strand
TCGATCGTCAAGCGCGTGATCCCCGAGGGCAAGACGATGTGCAGCCTGTGCTCGCGGCTGCGCCGCGGCATCCTGTACCGCGTGGCCGGCGAGCTGGGCGCGACCAAGATCGCGCTCGGCCACCACCGCGACGACATGGTCGTGACGCTGCTGATGAACATGTTCTTCAACAGCCGGCTGAAGGGCATGCCGCCCAAGTTGCAGAGCGACGACGGCCGCCACATCGTGATCCGCCCGCTGGCCTACGTCGACGAGACCGACCTCGCGCGCTGGGCCGAGCACCGCGCCTTCCCGATCATCCCGTGCACGCTGTGCGGCAGCCAGGACAACCTGCAGCGCGTGCAGGTCAAGAAGATGATCCGCGACTGGGAGCGCCAGTATCCCGGCCGCATCGACAACATGCTCACCGCGATGGGCAACGTGCTGCCGTCGCACCTGATGGACCGGAACCTCTATCCCTTCGAGTCACTCGAACCGACGGGCGTGGCCGATGCAGGCGGGGACCGCGCCTTCGATGACGACGACGATTGCGGGCCGCCCCCCAGCCCGGTGATCCGCATCCACCGCGACCCGCCGGAGGACCGCCCATGAGACGACGTTTGCTGATCCTGGCCGCTGCCGCCGGGCTGAGCGGCTGCGCCGCGCTGAACACCGTGCACAGCGACATCCGCACCTACGGCGAGTGGCCGAGCGGCCGCGCGCCGGGCAGTTACGCCTTCGACCGCCTGCCCTCGCAGCAGTCGAACCCGCAGGCCACCGAGCTCCTGGAGCAGGCGGCGCGGCCGGCGTTGCAGAAGGCCGGCTTCGTCGAGGCCGGCCCGGGTCAGGCGCCGGACGTGACGGTGCAGGTCGCGGCGCGCATCACGCGCACCGACATCGATCTGTGGACCGATCCGCTGTGGTGGCGCGGCGGCTTCGGCATTCATCGCCGGCCCTGGGTCGGCACCGGCTGGTCACTCGGCCTGCGTGCCGACTTCCCGCGCTACGACCGCGAGGTCGCGGTGCTGATCCGCGACGCCGCGACATCCAAGCCGCTGTACGAGGCGCGAGCCAGCCACGAAGGCACGAGCAGCGGCGGGCATGGCCTGACCCAGGCGCTGTTCGAGGCGGCGCTGATCGATTTCCCGCGCACCGGCATCAACCCGCGGACAGTGGTCGTCACGCTGCCCTGACCCACCGCTTCAGGGGCTCTGCAGCGCCGCCGGCGGGGGCGGTGCGGCGAGCGCCCGCAGATCCTCCTCCCAGCTGGCCAGGCGCTGGCGCAGATGCTCGCGCTGGCGCGGCGTCGTGCTGTTGTGCAGCTGCGCGGCGGCGCGGCAGTTGAAGTCCCGCGTGCGGCGCTGGTAGTCCCGGGTGCTCGGTTCCGGCGATTGCGCCGCACGCTGCAGCAGGCCGCGCAGGGCCTCGATGCGCTGCGGTGGCGGCATCGCGCCGGCCGACTTCAGGGTCCGCAGCAGGTCGGCCTGGCGCGCCTCGCGCTCGCCGAGCCAGCGATCGGCGTCGAACGGCGATTCGGCCAACAGGCCCGTCAGCAAACGGCGCTGCGCCGGCTCGAGGTCACCGTACATCGTCTCGGCCCGGTCGACCGTCCGCCGCAGCGCGCCCTTGCGGCGCTCGGCCGGATCGGCCGGCGCGAACTCCGCGCGCGCCTCGGCCAGCTTCTCGGCCTGGCGCTGCGCCAGGCGGTCCCACTGCGCCGGCGCGATGTCCGGCAGCAGCCGCGCGACGGCCGGCAGGATGCGCTCGGCGGCGCGGTCCACCCGCCTTTGCCACTCGTCGGTCCACGCGCAGACCTGCTCGGCACTGACGGGGCCGCCGGCCTTGGCGCCGATCGCCGCCAAGGCCGCCGCGTACTCGGGCAACTGGGTCCTGCGGTGCCAGCCGAACCAGTCGTCGAGACCGGCCCGCACGCGGTCGGCCTGCGCGCCGTTGAAGTCGAGGTAGCTGTCCAGCCACCAGTAGGCGATCGTCGGGCCGTTGTTGTAGCCCAGGCGCACCGCGCTGCAACCCGCCAGCGCCAGCAGCAGCACGCCGATAATCAGCGTTTTGACTCGAGTTGCGTTCATGGCTCTGAATGTCGTGATCATGGCGGCCGGCAAGGGCACGCGCATGAAGTCGGCGTTGCCCAAGGTCCTGCACCGCATCGGCGGCAAGGCCCTATTGCAGCATGTCATGAACTGCGCCGCCGCGCTCGGCGCGGATCGCACCACCGTGATCACGGGTCATGGCGCCGACCAGGTCGAGGCCGCCATCGCCGGCTCGGGCGCGGTGTGCGTGCGCCAGATGCCGCAGCTCGGCACCGGCCATGCGGTGCAGCAGGCGGTGCCCACGCTCGGCGACGAAGGCACGACGCTGATCCTCAACGGCGACGTGCCTCTGATCACGCCTGCGACCGCGCGCGCCCTGGTCGAGGCCTGCGGCGGCCAGCGCCTGGCGCTGCTGACGATCGAGCTCGCCGACCCCAGCGGCCTCGGCCGCATCCTGCGCGACGGCGACGCGGTGCGCGGCATCGTCGAGCACAAGGACGCCAGCGAGGCGCAGCGCGCGATCCGCGAGATCTACACCGGCGTGATGGCCGCGCCGACCGGCTGGCTCAAGCGCAGCGTGATGGCGCTGCAGAATCACAACGCGCAGCGCGAGTACTACCTGACCGACGTCGTCGCGATGGCGGTGGCCGACGGCGTGCCGGTGCTGTCGCGCGCGGCGACGTCGGAGACCGAGGTGCTGGGCGTGAACAGCCCGGTGCAGCTGGCCGATCTCGAACGTCGCTACCAGCGCCGCCAGGCCGAGGCGCTGATGGACGCCGGTGTGCGCCTGGCCGACCCGGCCCGGTTCGACCTGCGCGGCACCCTGGACTGCGGCGCCGACGTCGAGATCGACGTCAACTGCGTGTTCGAAGGCTCGGTGCGCCTCGGCGACGGCGTGCAGATCGGCGCGAACTGCGTGATCCGCGACGCGACGATCGAGCCCGGCGCGCAGATCCTGCCGTTCACCCATGTCGAAGGGGCACGGGTCGGCCCGCGGGGGCGCATCGGGCCGTATGCGCGGCTGCGTCCGGGCGCCGAACTCGGCGCCGAAGTGCACATCGGCAACTTCGTCGAGGTCAAGAACTCGACGCTGGCCGCCGGCGCCAAGGCCAACCACCTGGCCTACCTGGGTGACGCGACGGTCGGCGAGGGCGTGAACTACGGCGCCGGCAGCATCACCGCCAACTACGACGGCGCAAACAAGCACCGCACGGTGATCGGCCGCGACGTGCACGTGGGGTCGAACTGCGTGCTGGTCGCGCCGGTGACGATCGGCGACGGCGCGACGATCGGCGGCGGCTCGACGATCACCCGCGACGTGGCGGCCGGCGAACTGGCGGTGGCGCGCGGCCGCCAGACCGGCGTCGGCGGCTGGAAGCGGCCGGCCAAGCGGCCACGCTGATCAGCGCGCGGCGCGCGCCGCCAGCCACTCCTCGAACACCGGCGCGGCCACCGGCGCCAGGATCAGGAAGCCCTGCAGTTCGCCGCAGCCCTGCGCGACGAGCCAGTCGAGCTGGGCCGGGGTCTCGACGCCTTCGGCGACCACGTCGAGCCCGAGTGCGCCCGCCATCTGCACGATGGCCCGCACGATCGCCGCCGAGCCGGCCGCGGCGGGCAGGTCGGCGACGAAGCTGCGGTCGATCTTCAATCGGTCGACCGGCAGATCGCGCAGGTGCGCGAGCGACGTGTAGCCGGTGCCGAAGTCGTCGACCGCGATCCGCACGCCCAACTCCTTCAGCGGCGCGAGCGTGCGTCGCACCGCCTCGACGTCGTCCATCAGCATGCGTTCGGTCAGCTCGATCTCCAGTGCGCGGCCGGGCAGGCCGTGACAGGCGAGCGCGGCTCGGACGGACTCGAGGAAACCGGGGGCGCGGAACTCCGCGGTCGACAGGTTCACCGACACCGGCAGATCGGGCCAGCCGGCGGCCCGCCAGCGCGCCGCCTCGGCGAGCGCGCGGTCCAGCACCCAGCGCCCGATCGGTCGCATCAGCCTGCGCGCCTCGGCCAGCGCGATGAACTCGCCGGGCGTCAGCAGCCCGCGTTCGGGGTGGCGCCAGCGGATCAGGCTTTCCACGCAGACGACGGCGCCGTCGCGGTGGCGCAGCTGCGGCTGCAGATGGAGCTCGAACTCGTCGGCCCGCAGCGCCTGCGCGAGCTGGCCCTCCATCACGAGTTCGCGGTAGGCCTCGGCGGCCATCTCCGGCGCGAAGAAGCGCACCGCGGCACGGCCCTGCGACTTGGCGTGGTACATCGCCGTGTCGGCGTGCTGGATCAGCGCCTCGGCACTGTCGCCATCGTCGGGGAACAGCGCGACGCCGATCGACGGCGTCACCGAGACCGTCGCGCCTTCGACGGTGACGTCGGTCTCGATCGCGCCGAGCAGCTTGGCCGCGACCTCGGCGGCGCGCGCGCGATCGAGCTCGCCGCCGAGCAGGACCAGGAATTCGTCGCCGCCGAACCGCGCCACGAGGTCGCTGCCGCGCACCGTCGCGGTCAGGCGCTCGGCAACGGTGCGCAGCAGCGCGTCGCCGACGAAGTGGCCGAGCGAGTCGTTGACGCGCTTGAAGTGATCGAGGTCGATGAACAGCAGCGCCAGCATGCGGCCGGCGGCGTGCGCCGCCGGCAACCGCTCGGCGAAGCGCTCGATGAACTCGCCGCGGTTGGGCAGCCCGGTGAGCGCGTCGTGGCGCGCCAGGTGCTCGATGCGGGCCTGCGCGGCGCGCCGGTCGCGCTGATCGCGCACGATGGTCATGCGCAGCGCCTGACCGTCGACGTGCATCGTGCGCACGATGAACTCGACCGGGATCTCGCTGCCGTCGCGGTGCAGCACGCAAGTCTCGTAGCGGACTTCGGCGCCCGCGTTCATCACCGCGGTGACGCGTTCGCGTTCGGCCGGGGCGACGAAGTCGACCGCCCAGCGGCCGCGCACCTCCTCCAGCGTGTAGCCCAGCAACGCCAGCAGCGGCGGATTGGCGTCGGTGATGTGGCCGTCACGGTGGAAGACGATGCCCTCGGCGGTGGCCTGCATGAAGCGCGCGAGCCGCTCCTCGCTGTCGCGCAGCTCCTGCTCGGCCTGGCGATGACGGGTGATGTCGGCGATCAGCACAAAGGCGCCGATGACCTCGCGCTCGGCGGCGTCGAGGTGTGGCACCAGGGTCACTTCGATGGTCCGTTTCTCGCCGGCGTCGCCGCGCACCTCGCGCTCGTAGGTGCTGGTCCGGCGTTGCTGCAGCACGGTGTCGACGCGCGGCTGGATCAACCGGGCAGCGTCGGCGCCGATGATGTCGGCGAAGGGGCGGCCGATGATGGCGGCCTCGTCGGCCCCGAACAGCCGCGCGTAGCCGGCGTTGGCGAACTGGCAGCGCATCTCCCGGCTCTCGAAGTAGGCGATCGCCACGGGCACGTTGTGCGCCAGCCGGCGCAGCAGCCGTGCCTCCTCGAGCAGCGCCTGCTCGCGATCGACGGTCATCGGCACCGGCGCGTTCATCACGCGCCTTCGGCCGTCGCCGCCGCCAGGCAGAGGTCTTCCCAGGCGCGCGCCTTGTCGGTGAGGTTGCGCAGCAGATAGGCCGGGTGATAGGTGACGACCAGCGGCACGCCCTGGTAGCGGTGCACGCGCCCGCGCAGGCGCCCGATCGCCTCGTCGCTGCGCAGCAGCGCCTGCACCGCGAAGCGGCCCATCGCCAGGATGATGCGCGGCTGCAGCAACTCGATCTGGCGGATCAGGTAGGGCTCGCACTGCACCAGTTCGTCGGGTGCCGGGTTGCGGTTGTTCGGTGGCCGACACTTCAGCGTGTTGGCGATGTAGGCCTGCCGGGCCGGGTCCGGCTCGGCCTCGTCGCGGGTCAGACCGAGCGCGGCGAGCATCTGGTCGAGCAGCTTGCCCGCAGGCCCGACGAAGGGCTCGCCGAGCCGGTCTTCTTGCTCGCCCGGCGCCTCGCCGACGACGAGCCACTGCGCCTGCGTGCCGCCGACCCCGAAGACGGTCTGCCGACGACCCTCGCAGAGCCCGCAGGCGCGGCAGGCGGCGACGTGCTCGCGCAGTGCCGGCCAGTCCAGCCGCGCGATCTGCGCCGGGCGGTCGTCCCCCGTGGCCACGGCGGGCGGCCGGGGCGCCGGTGCGGGCGAATCGGCCACCGGCGCCGACCAGACCCGCAGGCCGATCGCGCGCAGCATCGCCTGCTGGCGTTCAGTCCAGGGCATGCCCGGCTCCATCGCCCAGCGACAGCGCCATCACGATCGCGTCCTCGCGACGTCCGTGCGCCGCCGGGTAGTAGGCCTTGCGCAGCCCGATCTGAACGAACCCGCGCTGCCGGTAGAGCTGCAGCGCGCGCGGATTGCTCGGCCGCACCTCGAGCAGCAAGCGGCGCAGTGCCGACACGCGGCCGCGGTCGGCGAGGCGCTCGAGCAGCTCGCGCGCCAGGCCCTGGCCCTGCCAGGGTGGGGCGACCGTCAGGTTCAACAGGTGCAGATCGTCCACCGCGGGCATCGCCACCGAGTAGGCCTGCAATGCGCCGCGCTCGTCGTGCCGCAGATCGGTCCAGTGACCCGCCGCCAGCGAGTCGATGAAGTTGCCTCGTGTCCAGGGGTGGCTGTAGGCACCGGCCTCGACCGCGAGCACCGCGTCCAGGTCGGCGTGGGTCATCGGCCGATGGCTCGGCCGCGAACGCCAGACCGCGCTCACGAGGTCACCCGCCGCCGGTCGCGCTCGGCCACCGTCAGCGCGACCTTGTCGCGCAGGTAGACCGGCAGCGCCTCGGCCGGATCGATGACGGCACCGCGGGCGTGCCCTTGCCGAGCCAGCCGCAGCATCGCGCCAGCGCGATCGGTCTCCTCGGCCAGCCGCTCGGCCCGGCCGGTTGGCAAGCGCGAGCCGAAGGCCGCCAGCGCGGAACCGGCGACCTGGAGCGGCGGCTCGTCGGCCCATCGCGCCTGCAGCGCGGGCAGCGTCCACAGCGCCGGGGCCGCCGCCGCCGTCCAGACCCGGCCGTCGTGGCGATACGGCGCGGCATAGACCTCGTCCATGCGCGCGTCCATCGCCACCCACAGCGGCAGCGCGGGGTCCGCGCCGGCGTCCTCGGCGACGATCGCCAGGCTGTCGATCGCGATCATCGGCCGGGCCAGCCCGAAGGCCAGACCCTGCGCGACGGCGCAGGCAGTGCGCAGGCCGGTGAACGCGCCCGGCCCGACGCCGAATCCGATCGCCGCCAGGTCGCGCCATTCGAGCCCGAGCGCGGCGAGCAGCGCGCGTGCGCGCGGCAGGCACTCGCGCGATGCGATCGGTCCGCCCGGACCGGTCCAGCGGCGCTCGCCGGCCGGCGCGCAGACGCCGATGGCCAAGCGCTCGGTGGACGCGTCGATGGCGAGAAGCGTCGGGGCCTCGAGGCTCATCGCGGCAGTTTAGCCGTGCGATCATGCGACCCATGCGGTTCTTCCTGATCGCCTGTGCATTGGCCGGCGGTGTCGGACCTGCGGCCGCGCAGGCCCCCGCTGCGACCCTGCCTGCCGCGGTCCGTGCCGAGCTGCAGCGCGCCCGCGTGCCCGACGGCGCGCTGGCCGTCGTGCTGCAGGAGGTTGGCCGCGGGCGCACCGCGCTTGCGTTCAACCCGGAGCTGGCGATGAACCCGGCCTCGCTGGCCAAACTGGTCACGACCTTTGCCGCGCTCGACCAGCTCGGCCCGGCATGGACCTGGTCGACGCCGGTCTGGCTGCAAGGGCGCGTCGCCGACGGCGTGCTCGACGGCCAGGTGGTGATCCGCGGCAGCGGCGACCCGACGCTGGTCATCGAGCGGGTCTGGCTGCTGCTGCGGCGCATCCAGCAGGCCGGTGTGCGCGAGATCCGCGGCGACGTCGTGCTCGACCTCGGCGCCTTCGCGGTGCCTCCGGGCGACCCCGGCGACTTCGACGGGGAGCCGCACCGACCGTACAACGTGCGGCCCGATGCGCTGATGCTGAACTACAAGTCCGTCGTCTACACCTTCGTGCCCGAACCCGCGCAGCGCCGTGCGCGGGTGGCGACGACGCCGACACTGGGCGCTCCCGAGACCAGCGTGCCGCTGACCGACGGCCCCTGCGCCGACTGGCGCGCGACCTTGAAGGCAGGCTTCGACGCCGAAGGCGTGCTGCGCTTCGCGGGCGCCTACCCGGCGAGCTGCGGCGAGCGCAGCTGGCCGCTGGCCGATCCGCAACCGCAGACCTACAACGGCCGGCTGCTGGCGTCGCTGTGGCGCGAGATGGGCGGGCGGCTGACCGGCCGCGTCCGCGAAGGCGCGGCGCCGATCGGCGAGCCGCCCAGCTTCGAGGTGGTGTCGCCGCCGCTCGCCGAGGTGGTGCGCGACATCAACAAGTTCAGCAACAACACGATGGCGCAGCAGCTCTTCTACACGCTGGCCGCGCAGGCCGCGCCCGGCGTCCCGGCCACGCCGGAGGCGGCACGCGCCCAGTTGCGCCAGTGGCTGCAGCGGCAGTTCGGCGAGGCCGCGGTCCGCGACGCGCTGATCGACAACGGCTCCGGCCTGTCGCGCGACAGCCGGCTGACCGCAAGGCTGCTGGCGCAGCTGCTGCAGCAGGCCTGGTCGAGCCCGGTGATGCCCGAGCTGGTGGCGTCGCTGCCGGTGGCCGGTCTGGACGGCACGATGCGGCGTGCCCGCACTGCGAATGGACGCGCCCACCTCAAGACCGGCTCGCTGCGCGACAGCGCCGGTGTCGCCGGCTACCTGCTGTCCGACAGCGGCAGGCGCTACGTCGTCGTCGCGCTGATCAACCACCCGAACGCGAACGCGGCGCGGCCGGCGATCGAGGCCTTGCTGCACTGGGCGCAGCGGGATGCGCCGGCGGATCAGTAGCGCGTCAGAACGGATTGCCCGTCGCGCGCGTGACCGCCAGCGCCCCCAGCCTCAGATGGCCGCCGTAGGCCAAACGCGTGTCGTCGGCCCACAGCGAGGTCACCGACGCCTTGCCGGTGACCAGCGTCGACGGGGTGCAGTCCGGCAGCGCGGTCGTGCAGATCGCGGTGACCACGTCGTTGACGGCGAAGGCGCTCGGCACCTTGACGATCGCCTGCACCATCTCGTCGGCGAGCACGAGGCCGATGTAGCGGCCGTCGTTGACGACGCCGACGCGCATCCGCACGTTGTACGCGGCCGTCAGCCGGGTCAGCAGCGCGGCCCGGTCGGTGTCGGTGTGGGCGGCCTTCTCCGCCAGCGCGTAGGGGCTCAGGCCGAGGTCAGGCACCGTCGCAAGCAGCACCCTTGCGCCGAGGTTGACGAGGCGATTGACCTGCGCCGCGGTCACTTCGCCGCGCCGCTTGAGCTCGTCGGTCAGCTCGATCTCGCTGCGCGCCGGGAACTGGCGGTAGAGCTCGAGCACGTCGTTGGCGCCGACCAGCACCGTCACGAGGTCCTTGGCCACGATGCCGCCCGTCGCCACGAGGGCGTCGATCTGTCCCTGCAGGTCGGCCGCCTTGGCGCCGACCCGCGCATGCATCAGCGCCTTCGGGTTGGCCACCGCCGACGGGTTGCACTCGGCGAAGACCAGCGCGTACTGCGCGGCGACCGTCTGCACCCAGATCGGCTCGAAGTCGCAGGCGTCGACGCCGGCGCCGTTGCGCGCATTGACGCTGTACTTGCGGCCGGGGGCGCCGTCCGGACCTCTGCCGCGCTCGGGGCATCGCCCGTCGT
>CALJUI010000402.1 GCA_937975735.1 uncultured Rubrivivax sp. | reverse complement strand
GCCGAGCACGTCGCCGCCGGCCGGCGCCTGGTCGATCTGCGCGGCGACCTGGGCCGCTTCGGCATCGGTCAGCGCGGCGACACGGTCGCGCGCCGCCGCCGGGTCGACGCCGCGAGCCTGCAGCGCAGCCGCCACGTCGGCCCGGTCGAGCGTGGACAGCAGCCGCGACCGGCCGTCGACCGCGCCGGCGCCGGCCTGCGCGGCCGCGACCTGCTCGGTGCTGATGAGGCCGGACGGCACGGCCTGCGCCATCGGCGCAGCGGCGATGCTGAGCGCGGTGAAGAGGGCGATCGAGCGGCGGAGAGTGGTCATGTGGGCTTGACTCCGGAATCGTGAGTGGGACGTTGGTCGCGAGCCGAAGCGGCCGGACCGAACCATCATAGTGCGGGACGCATGGCCACTGTCACGAATCGCAACGGGGCGCCGCGGCGCGGGACGCGCTCAGGATTGCGGCAGGCCCAGGACCGGCCTCAATGCCAGTTCCAGATCGTGTAGACGACGCGGCCCCAGATCTCGACGTTGAACCAGAACATCACCGCCAGCTGCGCCCACTGACGCAGCCGACTGGCGGCGCCCTGCTGGCGGTCGTCGCCGCGCGCCATGCCGATGACCGAGAAGACGATCCAGCCCAGCACCAGCAGCCCGGCCAACACGCCCATGATCCATCGGAAGATCTCCACGCCCCCGCTCCCCTGCCTTTCGGTGTAGCCGTGATGCTAATGGACCGGACGGTGCCGTCCCGGGCGCCGACCGCGCACGATGGCACGACAGGCGCAACCCGGCTACGCTCGCGGTCCGTGGCCCAACCCATCCCTGCCCCCGACTGCGTGCTCGTCGCCGGTGCCACCGGGTTGATCGGGCGCGAGTTGCTCCGCCTGCTGTCGGCGCGGCCCGCCGTCGAGATCCACCTGCTGCTGCGCCGGCCGCTCACCGAACCGCCGCCGACGATGGTGGTGCCGCACGTGGTCGACTTCCGCACCCTGCCGCCGATGCCACCGGCCAGCGAGGCCTACTGTGCGCTCGGCACGACCATCCGCGCCGCCGGTTCGCAGCAGGCGTTCCGCGCCGTCGACCTCGACGCCGTGGTCGCGGTCGCGCGCGCGGCCCACCGGGCCGGCACGCGTCGACTGGCGGTGGTGTCGTCGCTCGGTGCGAGTCCGCATGCGCGCGGCTTCTACAGCCGCGTCAAGGGCGAGATGGAGGCGGCCCTGTCGGCCATCGGCTTCGAACAGCTGGTCATCGCCCGCCCTTCGCTGCTGGTCGGCGACCGCCGCACCATCGGTCAGCCGGATCGTCCGGGCGAACGGCTGGCGCTGGCCCTCGCCCGGCCGATCGCCGGCCTGCTGCCCGCCGGCTTGCGCCCGATCAAGGCCGAGAACGTCGCCCGTGCGATGCTGGCGGCCATGACCACCGACCGCCGACCCGGCTTGCGCGTACTCGACTCCGCCGAACTGCAGCGGCTGGGCCGGGCCTGACGATGGAGATCCAGTTCCACGGCGCCGCCGACAGCGTCACCGGATCGCGTCACCTGGTGCGCATCGGCGACACCCGCGTGCTGCTCGACTGCGGCCTGTTCCAGGGCTTCAAGGTCCACCGCGAGCGCAACTGGCAGCCGCCGGGCCGCGACCTGATCGAGGCCGACGCGGTCGTGCTCAGCCACGCCCACCTCGACCACAGCGGATGGCTGCCGGTGCTCGTGCGCCACGGCTTCAAGGGCGAGGTGCTGGCGTCGCCGGCGACGCGCGACCTGGCCGAGGTGTTGCTGCTCGACAGCGCCCACCTGCAGGAAGAAGACGCGCGCCGCGCCAACCGCTACGGCTACAGCCGCCACGCCAAGGCGCTGCCCCTGTACACCAAGGCCGACGCGCGCAAGGCGATCGCCAAGATCAGGCCGCTGGCGCCAGGCCGCGAACGGCGGGTCGGCGAGGTGGTCGTCCGGCTCGACCCGGTCGGACACCTGCTCGGCGCCTGTGCGGTGACGGTCGCCGACCGCCACGCCCGGCTGCTCTTCTCCGGCGACCTCGGTCGCAGCGACGACCTGCTGATGCCGCCGCCCGAGCCGCCGCGCGGCGCCGACGTGCTGCTGGTCGAGTCGACCTATGGCAACCGGATCCATCCGAAGGGCGATCCGGCGGCCGCCCTCGGCGCGATCGTGCGCGACACGATCGGCCGCGGCGGCTCGGTGCTGCTGCCGTCGTTCGCGGTCGGCCGCGCGCAGGCGCTGCTGGTGACGCTGCAGCGGCTGAAGGCTCGCGGCGAGATCCCGGCCGAACTGCCGGTCTTCCTCGACAGTCCGATGGCGATAGAGGCCACCGCGCTGTACCGCCGCCACGGCCGGCTGCTGCGGCTGCCGCCCCGCGAGGTGCGGTCGATGTGCGACGGCGTGCGCCTCGTGACGACTGCGCAGCAGTCGATGCGCCTGGTGCGCTCACGCTTCCCGGCGGTGATCATCTCGGCCAGCGGCATGGCCACCGGCGGCCGCGTGCTGCACCACCTGAAGGCGATGGCGCCCGACCCGCGCCACCATGTCGTCTTTCCCGGCTTCCAGGTCGGCGGCAGCCGCGGCGCCCACCTCGTCGCCGGCGCGACCGAGGTCAAGATCCACGGCGAGTACGTTCCGGTGCGTGCCGCGGTGAGCCAGATCGAAGGCTACTCCGGCCACGCCGACGCCGACGGATTGATCGACTGGATGCGCAGGATGCCACGCGCGCCGCGGCAGACCTTCGTCGTGCACGGCGAGCCCGACGCGAGCGACACGCTGCGTCTGCGGATCAAGGACCAGCTCGGCTGGGCAGTGCGCGTGCCGCAGCACGGCGAGTCGATCAAGCCCTGAGCGGGCTCAGTGGAACTCGCGCTCGCGCAGCCACTTCGTCGCGACCCACTTCTCGCCCTCGACCACCGGCGCGCCGCCGTGCAGCGTGCGCGTCACCGGATGCGGCCGGTCGTAGCTGAAGAAGACCGCGTTGCCACGCACCGCCGCCACGTCGAGCAGCACGTCGGGGAACACCGTCGCGCCGCCGCGCGCGGGCGTGTTCAGATAGATCACCAGCGTGCCGACGCGCTGGCCGCCGCGGGCCAGCACCGGCTTCGTGCCGGGGTGCTGCGGATCGAAGTAGTCGTGGTGCGGGCGGTACTCGGCGCCAGGCCCGTAGCGCAGGATCTGCAGGCCCTCGCCCCAGCGCACCGGCCAGCGCAGCAGCGTCGCGATGCGCTGCTCGATGCGCACGATCAGCGGCGACTCGCCGCGCTGGAAGAACATGCCGTCGCTGGTGCGCGCGACGTTGACCTCGCTGCCGCCGCTGCGGTTGTCGACCGTCTCGGAGCGCGCCAGCCGGGGCCGCGCCTCCTCGATCAGCGCGTCGCACTCCGCATCGGTCAACAGGCCGCCGAAGACGATCAGACGCGGGTGGCGCATCGACATCAGCACGCGCACGGCATGGCCGTCGATGTCCAGCACCGTGGCCGACTCGGCGAGGTCGGGCTCCGGCACGGTGCCGGCCGGCGGCACCTCGCGTGGCGCCTCGACGGTCGGTGCCACCTGCGACAGCGCGAGCTCGGCCACCGCCTCGCTCCAGCCGCTGGCGCGCATCGCGGCCAGCACGTCGCCGGGACTGCAGCCGGTGGCCAGCTGCGACTGGATCCACCGGCGCAGTTCGTCGGTGACCGGCTGCTGGGGTCGGGTCGTCGAAGTCACGACGCCGATTGTGGCAAACGGCGGCGGAACACGCGACGCGAGGGCGTCGACGCCTCGCGCGAGAGCCGATAGCCGCCGGCATCGAACGCGTCGAGGTCCTCGGGCCGCTCGATGCGGCGGTCGATCGCGAACCGCGCCATCGCGCCCCGCGCGCGCTTGGCGAAGAACCCGATCACCTTGTAGCCGTCGTCGGTGGCGTCCTCGAACACGCAGTCGATCATCCGCGCCTTCAGCGCGTCGCGGTCCACCGCCCGCGCATACTCCTGCGACGCGAGGTTGACCACGACCCGCTCGCCCGCGCCCTGCAGGCGCCGATTCAGCGCACGGGCGATGGTGTCGTCCCAGAAACCGTACAGGTCCTTCGCCTTGGCAGTGGACAGCCGCGTGCCCATCTCGAGCCGGTACGGCTGCATGCGGTCCAGCGGCCGCAGCACGCCGTACAGGCCGGACAGGATCGCCAGGTGCCGTTGCGCCCAGTCGAGTTGTGCCGTCGTCAGCGTGCGCGCATCGAGCCCGGCATAGACCTCGCCGTCGAAGGCGAGCACCGCCGGACGGCTGTTGTGCGCGGTGAAGCGCGGCCGCCAGTCGGCATTGCGGCGAGCATTCAGTGCCGCCAGCGCCGGCGACAGCGACATCAGCGCCCCCAGCTGCGCCGGCGTGTGCCGGCGCAAGGCGTCGATCAGCTCGGCGGCGAGCGGCACGAAGGCCGGCCGCGTGGCGCGCGCGTCGATCTCGGGGTCGACCGGGGTCTCGTAGTCCAGGGACTTCGCGGGGGACAGCAGGTACAGCATCTCAATCCGGGGTTCGTGGCGGGGCAGCGCCGAGCGCGGCCTGCCAGGTGCGGTGGGGAATGTGGCTGCGCAGGCGGTGCAGCGCACGGTCGATCAGCGCCGGATGCAGCCGGTGGCCGACGCCGGCGGCGACGTCGATCGTCGCGTCGCCGTGCAGCACCGCCAGGTGCTGCAGCGCGAGGCGGGCGTGTTCGACCGGGATCACCTCGTCGGCATCGCCATGCAGCAAGTGCAGCGTCGACGCTGCAGGCGCGCTGTCGGGCAGCCGCGCGTAGCGGCCGCCGAAGGCCAGGATGCGACCGGCCAGGCCGTCCTCCAGGCGCGCCAGCTCGAGCGCCAGGATCGCACCCTGCGAGAAGCCGGCAATCGAGGTCGCCGCCGGTCCGGCGCCGGTGCGCTGCTGCATCGCGCGGACCCATTCGCGCAGCGCCGGCAGCGTGGCCTCGACCCGCTCGATGCGCCTGGCGGCGTCGAGCTCGACGGTCGAGAACCACTGCCGCCCGCGGCCACGCTCGCCGGCCAGCGGCGCGTCGGGGGCGAAGATCGCCGCCGCCGGGAAGGCGCCTCGCAGCGCCTCGGCCAGCGGGCGCATCGCGTCCGCGCGCTCGCCGGCGCCGTGCAGCAGCAGGCACAGCTGCGGTGGCGGCCGCGCCCCGGTCCAGTCCTCGATGCCGCAGTGCATGGCCCCATTGTCGCCGCGCCCGCCGGCCTGCCCGCGCGACAGCGCCGACGTTGCAGGCGCAACAAGGCGCAAGCGGCGCGTTCCGGTGCGGCCGGCCGCGCGGTGTGCAGGCCGACCGGCCCGGGACGTCCCGGCGTGACCGATGTCACGCGCGCCACCACCCGGCGGCCCGCGGCGACCGGCCCCCGTACCCGGCGGCGGAAGCATCTGATGACAGTTCGGCACGGGCGGTCACCGGCCGGCCGCCGGCCCCCCCTAACGTCCGCTCCCAGTCCTTTGGTCGGGGTTCGGAGGGTTTGGAGATGCAGCTGTCGTTGCCACTGTGGGCGTCGGCGCGGCCGCGGGTCGCGCCCCGGCCGGCGGCGCTCGCCCGCGCCACCGTGCCCGGCGGCTGGATGAGTCGCGACGAGGCGATCATGGGCACCGCGATCCGCGTCGAACTCTGGGCGGCGAACCGCCGCGCGGGCGAAGCCGCGATCGACGCGGTGATGGCCGAGATGCACCGGATCGACCGCTGCTACAGCCCGCACAAGACCGACTCCGAGCTGTCGCGCATCAACCGCGACGCCCACGCCGGCCCGGTGGAGGTCAGCGACGAGATCTTCATGCTGCTGCGCCGGGCGGTCGAGTGCTCGCGCCGCTCCGGCGGTGCGTTCGACATCACCTACGCCAGCGTCGGTTGCCTGTTCGACTACCGCCGCGGCATCCATCCCGACGAGAAGGCGCTGGCCCGCGCCCGCGCCTGCGTCGGCTGGCAGCACCTGCTGCTCGACGAGGCGCGCCGCACCGTCGCCTTCGCCCGCGAAGGCGTGCGCATCGACCTCGGCGGCTTCGCCAAGGGCCATGCCGTCGACCTCGCGACCGGCCTGCTGCGGCGCCACGGCATCGCTCATGCAATGGTCGCCGCCGGCGGCGACAGCCGCGTGCTCGGCGACCGCCGCGGCCGGCCCTGGACGATCGCGATCCGCCATCCGCGCAAGCCGGCCGAGGTGATCGCCGTGCTGCCGCTCGAGGACGTCGCGATCTCGACCTCGGGCGACTACGAGCGCTTCTTCGACAAGGGCGGCCGTCGCTATCACCACCTGATCGATCCGAGCACCGGGCGTTCGCCAGATCACGTGCACAGCGTGACCGTGCTCGCACCCGACGGGCTGACCAGCGAAGGCCTGTCCAAGAGCGTCTTCGTGCTCGGCGTCGAGCGCGGGCTGGCGCTGATCGAGCAGACGCCGGGCACCGACGCGGTGGTCGTCGATGCCGACGGCGCCCTTCACTTCTCGTCGGGCCTGCAGAGGCACTGACGGTTCCCAGACACCGAACGGAGTGCCCATGCACACATTGAGACTCGGAACGCTGGCCCTGGGTTCGATCCTGCTCGCGCTTGCCGGCTGCCAGGGCGGCTCGTCCTCGACCGAGGGCACGGTCACCGTCAACGGCGACGTGCCGCTGGTCTATGTCAAGCGCGTCAACACGCTCGGCCTGGCGCCGACCAATGGCACGCCCAGCGCCCCCGGCGGCGACCTGATGCTGCGCGAGAAGTCCTCGCCCAGCGCGCCGGAGCACAACATCACCGCGTCGATCACGCAGGGCAACGGCGACGCGTCCGACCCCGAGGTGTCCTACGACGGCAAGAAGGTCGTGTTCGCGCTGCGCTGCCCGACCAGCAACACGAGCCAAATCGGCGGCCAGCCGGCCTGCACCGGGCGCTGGAACATCTGGGAATACGACATGACCGCCGGCCTGACCACCGGCACGCTGCGGCGCATCACCAGTTCGAGCGCCGACGACGACGTCGACCCGGTCTATCTGCCGGCCGGCCGCGGCATCGTCTTCTCGTCCAACCGGCAGACCAAGTCGCGCGTCAACCAGGCGCTGGGCCGGACCTACTACGCCCTCGACGAGTACGAGCGCGAGCGGGTGCTGAACCTGCACACGATGAAGCTGGACGGCAGCGACATCCAGCAGACCACGTTCAACCAGAGCCACGATCGCAACCCGGTCGTGCGCGCCAACGGCGACATCATGTTCTCGCGCTGGGAGCACGTCGCCGACCGCAACCGATTCGCGATCTTCCGCACCAAGCCCGACGGCACCGACATGTTCGTGTTCTACGGTGCGCTGAGCCCGGGCAACAGCTTCCTGCACCCGCGCGAGATGGACCCGGCCGGCCCCTACAAGGGCTTCCTCGCGTCGTCGCTGATGCCGCTGTCGGGCTCGCAGGAAGGTGGCGCGCTGATGTTCATCGACGCGACCAACTACTCCGAGAACAACACGCCGGCGAACAAGACCGTGCCGGCCAGCGGCGGCCAGAAGGAAGTCACCGCCGATCCGCTGGGCATGGGCCGCGAGCTGGCGCTCAACGGCCGCATCACCACGCCCTACCCGTTGTGGGACGGCACCGATCGCGTGCTGCTGTCCTACCGGCCCTGCGAGGTCACGCGGCGCGGCGTCGTCGTCGCCTGCGCGACGTTGACCTCGGAGGAGATCACCCGCCTGCAGAGCCGCGACCGGATGGACGCCGAGATCGCCGCCGACGAACTGCAGGACAACGTGCCGGCGTCCTACGCGGTCTACATGTTCAACCCGAAGGACCAGACCTGGCTGATCGTCGCCGCGCCGCCGGCCGGCTTCATGTACACCGACCCGATCCCGCTGCAGGCGCGGGCCGAGCCGGCGGCCTCCGAGCCGACCAACGTCGACCCGGTGCTGGCGGCGCAGAACCTCGCGCTGATCGAGGTGCGCAGCGTCTACGACACCGACGGCCTGCGCCGCATGGGCGAGCCGATGCTGAGCAGTTCCGAGCTGCCACCCGGCTGCGCCAGCGGCATCGCGACGACGACGCCGCCCGACGAGCCAAGCGAGACGCGCGGTTTCGTCGCCGACCTCGTGCGCATGAAGAACCCGGCCGACCCGGCCTACGGCTGCACGCCGGTGCGCTTCGTGCGCGCGGTGCGCGCGATCGCCCCGCCGTCGAGCACGATGGGCCTGCGCAGCGCGATCGGCGAGACCGAATTCGAGCAGCAGCAGATCCTCGGCTACGCGCACGTCGAGCCCGACGGTTCGTTCAAGCTGCAGGTGCCGGCCGACATCCCGCTCGGCCTGCAGATCGTCGACGGCCAGGGCCGCGCGTTCCAGACCCACACCAACTGGATCCAGGTCCGCCCGGGCGAGCGCCGCACCTGCGACGGCTGCCACAGCCCACGCCGCGGCGGCGCGCTGAACTCGGGCACCGTGGTCAACACGATGCCGGCGACGCTGCGCACCGCGCTGGCCGCGCAGCACCAGATCGGCGAGACGATGGCCTCGCTGCGCACGCGGCTGGACGCGTCGCTGCTGACGCTGCAGCCCGACCCGGTGTTCACCGACGTCTGGGCCGACACCACCAAGGCCGGGGTGCAGGCGCGGCCGGCGATCTCGCTGCGCTACACCGGCAACCCCGATCCGGCCGACGACCTGGTCACCCGCGCCCCGGTCAACGGCGTCATCAACTACCCCGACCACATCCAGCCGCTGTGGACGCGCAGCCGCGGCACCGGCGGCAGCCTGACCTGCACCAACTGCCACATGGATCCGGCCAAGCTGGACCTGCGCGGCACGACCGCCGGCACCGGCCGACTCGTGTCGTACGAGGAACTGCTGATCGGCGACCCGCAGATCGATCCGGCCACCGGCCTGCCGGTGACGGTGGTCCGTGACGGCGTGCCGATGATCCAGCGCCTGGCACCGCTGGTCGAGACGAGCTCGGGCGCGGCCAACACCGCCGGCCAGGCACGCAAGAGCCGGCTGATGGAGATCCTCTCCGGCCAGACCCTGCTGGCCGGCAGCGCCGCGCGCGCCGCGCACCCGAACCCGCCGGCCAGTGCGCCGGACCACGGCAGTCTGCTGAACAAGGCGGAAAAGCGCCTGCTTGCCGAGTGGATGGACCTGGGCGGTCAGTACTACAACGATCCCTTCGATCCGTCGAGCCGAGTGCGTACCGTGACCACGCTGAGCCAGGCGACCTACACCACCGACGTCCACCCGATCCTGCGCAGCACCTGCGCGCAGAGCTGCCACCAGGCGGTCGGCAGCGACTCCGGCGTGTCCTTCCGCGGCAACCGCCTCGTGCTCACCGGCGATCCCGAGGGCGACTACAACGTGACGCTGACGATGATCACCGACACCTGCAACCCCGGCGCGAACGCGCTGCTGCAGCGCCCGTCGTCGATGCCGCATCCGGCCGGCGCGACCGGCCAGACCCAGGCCGTGCTGCCTGCCGGCACGCCAGGCTACACGGCGATCGCCAACTGGATCACCCGAGGGTGCCCGACGCCATGACGCTCTCGCGGCCCCTCGCCGCCGCCACCCTCGCAGCGCTGCTCGGCGCCTGCGGCGGTGGCGGCGGCCCGCTCGGCAACCCGCCCACCGTGGTCAACCCGCCGACCACCGGCAACGGGCAGAAGCTGTCCTTCATCTACTTCCAGAAGTTCGTGCCGCCGATCCTGCTCGCGCCGCTGCCGCTCACCCAGGTGGCCGACCGCATCGCCGCCTGGCTCGCCGGCG
>CALJUI010000401.1 GCA_937975735.1 uncultured Rubrivivax sp. | reverse complement strand
CGCAATTGGGAACACATCCGCAGCGTCAAGAAGCCGGTGATCGCCGCGGTGGCGGGCTTCGCGCTCGGCGGCGGCTGCGAGCTGGCGATGATGTGCGACCTGGTCTTCGCCGCCGACACGGCGCGCTTCGGCCAGCCCGAGATCAAGCTCGGCATCATCCCCGGCGCCGGCGGCACGCAGCGCCTGCCGCGTGCCATCGGCAAGGCCAAGGCGATGGACATGGTGCTGACCGGCCGCATGATCGACGCCGCCGAGGCCGAGCGCTGCGGGCTCGTGTCGCGCGTGGTCCCTGCCGACAAGCTGATCGACGAGGCGCTGGCCACGGCCGAGCTGATCTGCAGCTTCGGCAGCGCCAGCGTGATGGCCGCCAAGGAGTGCGTGAGCCGCGCCTACGAGACCCCGCTGACAGAGGGTGTGCTGGTCGAGCGGCGCCTGTTCCACGCACTGTTCGGCACCGCCGATCAGAAGGAGGGCATGGCGGCGTTCCTCGAAAAGCGCACGCCGGACTTTGGCCCTTGAGCCGCAGTCCTCAAGGTTGCGGCGGGGCGGCCGAGATGGTGGGGCGGGCCGGCGGCAGCGTGTCGTCGATCCTCGCGTCGCTGTACTTCAAGGTGCCTCATGCGTTTCACTTCCCGCGTCTTTGCCTGCACCGCCGTGCCGGCGGCCCTTTTCATCGCCGCCCTGGCCACGTCGCTTTGGGCTTTGCAACGTACGGAGGCGGATTTCGATCGCTACATCTCGCAGGAGCAGGCGCTGGCCAACACGCTCACGGAGATGTACGCGCAGGGGTTGCAAATGGGCCAGGCGCTGCGCAACGTGGTGATCAATCCGGCCGATGCCAAGGCCGTGGCCAATCACCGCAGCGCCGAAGAGGCCTTCGCCAAGGCGCTGTCCGACGCAGAGCTTCTGGCGGCGGGCACTGAGGTCGCTGCGCGGGTCGGCAAGCTGCGCCCGTTGCGGGAGGCTCAGGCGGCTCGCCAGCAGGAAGTGTTGCCCACGCTGGCGGCGGATGTGGCATCCGCGGCGACGACGCTGCGCGAGCACGAGACGCCGGCATGGCGGGCCCTGCGTGGTGAATTGCTTGCGCTGATCAGCGACACGCGGGCGTCGTCCCATGATGCGCACGCCGCAGCACGGGCGCGCGCGGAACGCGCGTTCGCGGTCGTGATCGGTCTGGCGGCCACGGCGCTGGCAGTCGCCGTGGCGCTGTTTGTCGTGCTTCGCCGCACGCTGGCTCGCGAACTGGGCGCCGAGCCGGCCGAGGCCAGGGCGGCGCTCAAGCGCATTGCCGAAGGCGACCTCGCGGGCGACGACAGCCAGGGCCTGGCACAGGGGCTGATGGCCGAGGTTCAGCGGACACGCGCCCGCCTTAGCGAGCTGGTCGGCGCCGTCCGGCAGGGCGCTGAACAGATCGACCAGGCCAGCGCGGAGATCGCGGCCGGCAATCAGGACCTGTCGGCGCGCACGGAGCAGGCCGCGGCAAGCGTGCAGCAGACGGCCAGCTCGATGGAGCAGCTGACCAGCACGGTCCAGCACTCATCGGTCGCTGCCCGGGAAGCCGACTCGCTTGCGGCCCAGGCCTGTGCGGTCGCCCAGCGTGGTGGTGAAGCCGTGGGTCAGGTCGTGACCACGATGGACCAGATCAATGACGGTAGCCGCAGGATTGCGGACATCGTGGGCGTGATCGACGGCATCGCATTCCAAACCAACATCCTGGCGCTCAATGCGGCCGTCGAAGCCGCACGCGCGGGGGATCAGGGCCGCGGATTCGCCGTGGTCGCCGGCGAGGTGCGCGCACTGGCGCAACGCAGCTCGGAGGCCGCGCGCGAGATCCGCGTGCTGATCGGTAGCAGCGTGGACAAGGCCGAAGCAGGGGCTCGTTGCGCGGCTGAAGCAGGGGCGACGATGCAGGAGGTGGTCGACTCCGTCCGCCGCGTGTCCTCCGTGATCGGCGAGATCAGCCATGCGGCCGGCGAGCAAGCCGGAGGCCTGGGCCAAATCAATGGTGCCGTCGCGGAACTCGACCGGAGTACCCAGCAGAACTCCGCGCTGGTGGAGCAGTCGGCTGCAGCTGCCGCGAGTCTGCAACAGCAGGCCAACCGGTTGGCCCAGATGGTTTCGGCGTTTCGTGTTGCCGGCTGAGCGCCGCTGCCAACGACTCAGGGCGTGATCCAGCGCGCGCCGTCGGCGTCTGCCCTGACGCGGCGGTGGCCGTCGGGGTGCAGTTCCAGCCAGTCGATCGAGGCCACGGTGGCCACCATCAGCGCGAAGTGCGCGCGCGAGCCGCGCTTGGGCTCTGGGCGGGCTGTCGGCGTGCCGGGCGGCTGCGCCGACATGTAGTCCTGCGCGGCCGGCGAGAGCTGCAGCGTCGCCCAGCGCGACGAGACCTCCAGGCCGTCGTCGAACACCTCCACCTCGGCGCGCAGCCGCAACTGATAGGCCAGCGAAGGCGAGCAGGCA
>CALJUI010000400.1 GCA_937975735.1 uncultured Rubrivivax sp. | reverse complement strand
CTGCGGCATCTGGCGCACGCAGCGCACGCCGGGGATGGCGGCCTCGACGGCCTCGGCGTCATGGCCGGTGATGACCAGGGTCTGCGCCGGCGCCAGCGCCTGCGCGCAGTCCAGCACATGGTGCAACAAGGCCTTGCCGCCGACGCGGTGCAGCACCTTGGGCACACTGGACTTCATCCGGGTACCCTTGCCGGCAGCCATGATGACGACGTTCAAAGCCATGCGACGCCTGTTTCCCGCCAAAGCGCTGATTATCGGCGTCGCGGCGCTGGCCCTGGCCGGCTGCAGCGCGGTGCGCCTGGGCTACGACAACGGCCCGTGGCTGGCGCGTTGGTGGATCGACGATTGGCTGGACCTGCGCAGCGAGCAGGTGCAGCCGCTGGACGACGCACTGCAGGCCTGGTTCGCGTGGCACCGGCGCAGCGAGCTGCCCGGCTACGCCGACGCACTGGCGGCGCTGGCGCGGCGCGCCGGCGGCGAGCTGAGCGCCGCCGACATGTGCCGGATCAACGACGAGTGGCGCGCGCGCATCGACCGCGCCGTGGAGCAGGCGCTGCCCGCCACCGCGCGGCTGCTGCCGAGCATCCGCCCCGAGCAGTGGGCGCAGTTCGCGCGCCACGAGGCCGAACGCCGCGCCGAGCTGCGTGAGACGTTCGGCGTCGACGGTGGGCCCGAGCGCGTGACGCAACGCCAGCTCGAGCGTGGCATCGAACGTGGCGAGATGCTCTACGGCAAGCTGGCGCCGGCACAGCGTGAGCTGCTGAAGACGGTCTTCGCCGAAGGTCCCTTCGACCCGGCACGGTGGCTGGCCGAACGTGCGCAGCGGCAGGACGAGCTGCTGCGCGGCCTGAAGGCGCTGCAGGCGCCTGGGCTGAGCCCGGCGCAGCGCACCGACGGTTTGCGCGCGCTGTACCGCCGCACCCAGACGCCAGCCGACCCCGCCGAGCAGGCGCGCCAGCAGCGACGCATCGAGTACGGGTGCCAGGCATCGGCCAGGCTGCACAACAGCACCGACGCGCGCCAGCGCGAGCACCTGCGCCAGTTCCTGCTGACCTGGGAAGCGGACTTCCGCGCGCTGGCGGCCCGTGCGCAGCCCGCCCCGCGCGAGGCGGCGCAAGGGCTCTGACGCGCCCCGGCCGCGCCCGATCGCACGGTTGGCCCCGAAGGCATTGACACGCTCAGCCGCGCGGCAGGGACCTTGAGTGAGGTGCCGCGCTCAGCCGCGCGGCACCGTGACCGCCCGCGGGTTCGGCCCGGTCTTCGGGAAGTCCACCAGCGCGGCACGGAACAGCGGCCCGGCCAGCGCGGCGTCGGACATCGTGTGGCCCTCGTGCGCGGCACG
>CALJUI010000399.1 GCA_937975735.1 uncultured Rubrivivax sp. | reverse complement strand
CCCCGGCGGCCCGGCCGAGAGCCCGGCGGCGCGCCCGGCGGCTGCGGGCGAGCTCAGCGAGCGGGAGCGCGAGGTACTGGCGCGCATCGCGGCCGGCGACAGCAACAAGCTGATCGCACGCGCCTTCGACCTGTCGCCGCACACCGTGAAACGGCATGTCGCCAACATCCTGGACAAGCTCGACCTGCGCTCGCGCGGCCAGGCCGCGGCCTGGTACCACCAGCAGACCGGGGGCTGACGAGCCCCCGCGATGGCCCGCCGAATGGGCCGTTGGAGCGATGCGCCGCCGCGGCAGGCCGGCCACACTGGCCGCGTGCCGGATGCCCGATGCGTCCGGTCCAACCCCGGAGCCCGCTGATGACCACCCCTGCCACCGCCCACGCCGCCGCACCGCGGCTGGACCTGTACGACGCGATCCACAAGGCGCTGCGCCTGTTCATGACCGACACGCTGATGCGCATCGGGCGGCTCGACACCGCCGACGGCGCCGAGACCGCCGCCGCGCTCGACCAGCTCGCCGAACTGCTCGAGGCCTGCCGCAGCCACGTCGAGAAGGAGGACAAGTTCGTCCACCCGGCGATCGAGGCCCGCCGCCCGGGCGAGACCGCCCGCATCGCCGCCGAGCACGTGAACCACCTCGACGCCATCGCGGAACTCGAGGCGGAGGCGGTGACGCTGCGCGCCTGGCCGACGGTCTCGGCGGCACAGCGCCTGTACCGGCACCTGGCGCGCTTCGTCGGCGAGAACTTCGAGCACATGGCGGTGGAGGAGAGCCAGCACAACCCGACGCTGTGGGCGCTGTACACCGACGCCGAGCTGCTCGACATCCACCACCGCATCCTGGCCTCGATCGACCCCGTGCAGATGGCGGGCGTCCTGCGCTGGATGCTGCCGGCGCTGTGCCCTGCCGAGCGCGCGGGGATGCTCGGCGACATGCGGTCCCAGATGCCCGCACCGGCCTGGCAGGGCGTTCTCGACATTGCCCGACGGCACCTGGACGACGGCGCCTGGGCCAAGCTGGCGCGTGCGCTGGGCCTGCCTCCGGCGCCCGGCCTGGTCGACGCCTGAGCACGGCGAAGGGAGACGACCCATGACCACGCTGGAAGACCTCGAGCGGCTCGCGGCGATGCATCGTCAGCTGGGCCTGCTCGAGATGGCCGCAGGGGCCTCGCCGTTGTCTGGCCCGGCCCTGCGTGATACGGTCGCCGCATCGAGTCGACCGGGGCCCCGCCCGTCCGCGCGGCGGCACGCCGTTGAGCAGGATCTATCTCTCGTCCACCTTCGAGGACCTGAAGGCGCATCGCGAGGCGGTGTATCGCACGCTGCGGCAGCTGCGCCATGACGTCGTCTCGATGGAGGACTACGTCGCCTCGGCCCAGCGCCCGCTCGACAAGTGCCTGGCCGACGTGGCCGATTGCGACGCCTACATCGGCCTGTTCGCTTGGCGCTACGGCTACCGCCCGCCCGGGCGGACCGAGTCGATCACCGAGCTGGAGTGGCGCGAGGCCGAGGCGCGCGGCCGGCCCTGCCTGATCTTCCTGCTCGCCGACGACGCCCCCTGGTCGCCGGCGCTGATGGACGAGGACCGGGGCGCCATCCAGTCGCTGCGCGCACGGCTTCAGCAGCGCTACACGGTGCAGTTCTTCCGCAGCCCGGACGAGCTCGCGCGCGAGGTCGCGACCTCCGTCGCCAGCCTGTTTCCGGCCGGCGACGAGGCCGAGCCGACGCCCGAGGACATCGGCCTGTACCGCAACTGCGTCGGCCGTTTCGCCGGCGAGCTGGGACACGACATCCGCTTCTACGCGATCGCCAGCGGCGCGCTGGTCGGCGCCGCGCTGCTGTCGCTCGGCTTCGCCTTCGCCGGCCTGGACGGCACGCGCCAGCTGCTGATGGCCGGCGGCGGGCTGGTGTTCGCGTCGAGCAGCCCGTTCCCGGTGGCGTCGATGCGCGCGACACGCAAGAAGAAGGCCTTGCTCGACGGTTATGCCGACGAGCTGTCGAAGGAACGGCCGGCGAAGGCGGCGGTGCTGGCGGTGCGCCGTTTCGTCGAAGGCCAGCTCGCGGGGCGTCCGGCGTGACCGACGCGGTCGACGAGATCACCGCACGGTTGCGCGACGAGGACGCGCGGCTGCGCCGGCGCACGCTGTGGCTGAGCCTGCTGCCGGTCGCGGTCGGGCTGCTCGTGCTCGGCGGCGCCTGGTGGGGCGTCGAGCAGGCGCGGCGGCAGGTCCGGGCGCTGGACCTGCGCATCCCCGCGCAGACGAGCACGATCGAGGCGCTCGCCGCCCAGCGGGCGGCGCTGGCGCGCGACATCGCGGCGCAGCAGGACCTGCTGGCGCAGACCACGCGCAAGCTGCCGGAGCGCGAGCGCGCCGACGCGCTGCAGATCCAGGAAGGCCTGATCCAGGCCCAGCGCGGCGAGGTCGGTGCGGCGATCGCGAGCTACGACCGCGCGATCGCCCGCGACGACGCCAATCCATTGCCGTACCGGCTGCGCGGCCAGGCCTACTTCGAGCAGGGCGACCATGCGCGCGCCGCCGACAGCCTGCGCGAGGCGCTGCGCCGCGACCCGGACGATGCCGAGGCCCGCTACACGCTGGCGCTGGCGCTGTTCGCGCTCGGTCAGGCCGACGAGGCGGTGCGGCAGATTCAGCAGGCCTTCCAGTCCACGCCGGTGAAGGCGCGGGCGCTGCAGGACCCCGACTACCGCGAGCTGCGCGCCCATGTCGACAGCCGCGCCGGCCAGGCGAGCAGCACCGGCGCCGACGAGCAGGCGTGGATCGACAAGGGTCTGGGCGCCGCGCGCCGGGGCGACTTCGCTGCCGCGATCGAGGCCTACGACCGGGCATTGGCGCTGAACGCCGACAACTGGCGCGTGCTGAACTGGCGCGGCTACGCGCTGTACCGCGACGGCGCACTGGACGCGGCGGTCGACAGCTTCGAGCGTGCACTGAAGCTCGATCGGGGTGTAGCCGAGGTCCACTACAACCTCTCGCTGGCCTTGTGGCGCAGCGGCCGCCAGGAGGAGGCGCGCAGCGCGATCGTTCGCGCCTATGCCGCCGAGCCCGGGTTTGCCGCGGTGGCCGAGCGCGACCCGCAGTCGAAGGCGCTGCGCGCGACGCTGCCGCGCTAGCCCGGCGGCGCGTTCGGTTTCGGTGCCGGCGGCGGGGACTGCTTGCACGGCGCGAAGATGCGCACCGTGCAGCGCGCGCAGATCGACGGATCGAGCCGCCGGTACAGCGTCGCGATGACGTCGTCGCCCATCGTGAAGAAGTTCTCCGGGCCGACCTGGGCAAAGCTGCCGTTGCGACGCATCTGTTCCAGCGGTTCGTCCTTCATGTGGAAGATCGCCAGCCCGCCGCCCATTGCCCGGCGCCGACGGGCCTCCTCGGCCAGAAGCAGCGAGCCTTCGTAGTCGACGAAGTTCACGCCGGTCGCCGCCAGCAGCAGGTGCTTGTGGCCGGGTTCGCGCTCGTCGATGCGCTGCAGCTGCGAGGCGACGTAGCTCGCCGCGCCGAAGAAGATCGGGCCGTTGATGCGCACGATCTTCAGTTGCGGGCAGTCGGGCAGCCCGGTCGCCGCACTGAAGGCCGGCGGCCACTGGCCCGGGTAGGGCTTGACGTCCTCGAAGGCCGGGCGCGCGGTTCGGTACAGGAACATCAGCAGCGACAGCAGCACGCCGAGGTAGATCGCGTACTCGAGCTGCAGCGTCAGCGTGGCGACCAGCGTGACGAGCAGGATCGTGCTCTCCTCGCGGCTGACGCGCAGCAGCTTAGCGATCTGGCGGAAGTCGATCAGACCCCAGGCGACCACGAACAGCAGCCCCGCCATCGCCGGGATCGGCAGGAAGTGCGCCAGCGGCGCGAGGAAGAGCAGGATCACGAGCAGGATGAGCGATGCGAACACGGCCGCCAGCGGTGTCTTCGCGCCGGCGGCATGGTTCAGCCCGGAGCGGTTGAACGAGCCGCTGGAGGCGTAGCCGGAGAAGAAGGCGCCCGCGATGTTGGACAGGCCCTGGCCGATGAACTCCTGGTTGCCGTCGATGCGGT
This sequence comes from uncultured Rubrivivax sp., assembly GCA_937975735.1. Lineage (GTDB taxonomy): Bacteria > Pseudomonadota > Gammaproteobacteria > Burkholderiales > Burkholderiaceae_C > Rubrivivax. The sequence goes on along the minus strand of CALJUI010000399.1, from coordinate 42,433 downwards.
GGCCTGTCCTGACGCCGATCGCCCGCGCGATCGACACCGCCTCCGTCAGCGCCAGCACGCCGACGGCCAGCGCGATCGGCACCAGCCGGTCGATCGTCCGGGCCGAAAGGTCGGGCGCCGACAGCGGCGGCAGCCCGATCGGCAGCGCGCCGATGGACTTCAGGCCGGTGCGCTCGGCGCCGAACACCAGGTCCAGCAGCGCGGCCAGCACCGAGCCGGCGACCAGCGCGGCGATCATGTGCGGCAGGCGCGGCCAGCGCCGGCGCAGCAGGACACCGGCGACGATCGTCGTCAGGCCGACCGCGACCGCGAACGGATTGATGTCGCCGACCTGGCGGGCGAAGGCGGTCGCCACCTCCCACAGCGAGGAGCCGCGCGGGACCTCGATGCCGAAGAAGTTCTTCACCTGGCTGGCGGCGATCAGCACCGCGGCACCGGCGGTGAAGGCGAGCACGACGGTGTGCGACACGAAGTTGACCAGCGCGCCCATGCGCATCAGGCCGAGCGCGAGCTGGAACAGGCCCACCATCAGCGTGAGCGTCAGCACCAGGCCGACGTACTCGGCCGACCCCGGCTCGGCCAGCGGGCTGATCGTCGCGAAGATCACGATCGAGATCGCGGTCGTCGGCCCGGACACCAGATGCATCGACGAGCCCCACAGCGCGGCGACGATGGTCGGCACCATCGCTGCGTACAGGCCGTACTGGGGCGGCATGCCGGCGATGGTGGCGAAAGCCACGCCCTGCGGCACGATGATGATGCCGCCGGTCAGCCCGGCCAGCAGGTCGGCGCGCAAGGTGCGCCGGTTGACCAGCGGCCACCACTGCAGGAAGGGCAGGACGCGCAGCAGTGCGGCGGTCATGCGCGGCCCCCGGTCGCGCCCGCCATGGGGCGGCAGGCCGGTGCAACGACGGTCGTGGCGTTCGGCACGGTGCGGGGAAGGCGGGCGGGATGTCGACGCGTCTGGGTAGCGTATTGTGGAAGCAATCCCTCGCGGGCCCGGCATGCGGGCAGGCCGGGGCTGCACGCCGCAGTGGGTGCCGATCGATCGGGCCGACGGTTGCGGGACCGCGTGCGTGCGACCGACGACCGGCGGCATCGCTCGTCCGGACCTGCTTCGACGGCCGGCAAGAGAACGGCGATAGGCTCGAGGTCTGCGCCGACCCGGAGACCCCGATGGACTTGTCCGCCCCGCCGAACGCCCTGCATAGCGCCTACGACCCGTGCTACGACCCGCTGGTGGCGCCGCACCCGGGTCGCGGCACGGACTATGCGCCGACGTACTGGGTGGCGTCGGCCGGCCAGCCGCCCGGCGACGACGGCCCGATCGACGGCGACATCGACGCCGACGTGGTCATCGTCGGTTCCGGCTTCACCGGGCTCGCGACGGCACTCTTCCTGGCCCGCGAGCACGGCATCCGGGCGACCGTGCTCGAGGCCAACCGCGCGGTCTGGGGCTGCACCAGCCGCAACGGCGGCCAGGGCCAGAACGCGAGCGGGCGGCTGTACCGGTCGCAGTGGATCGCGCGCTGGGGCAAGGCGGTGGCGCTGAAGCTCGATGCGGAGATCCGTCAGGGCTTCGAGACCTTCAAGGCCCTGGTCGCCGAGTTCCCCGAATGCGAGCCGCAGGGCGGCGGCCACCTCTACACCGCGCATCGCGCGAAGAAGATGGCGTTTCTGGCGAGCGAGGCCGAGGTCATGCGCCGGGTCTTCGGCTACGACACCGAAGTGCTCGGCCCGGCCGAGGTCCGCGAGCGCTACGTCGGCGACGCCGAGGCCTTCGGCGCGATGCACGAGCCCGATGGCATCGGCGTGCACCCGGTCAAGCTGGCCTTCGGCTACCTGCGAAAGGCGCGCGAGCTCGGGGCGCGCGTGCACCCGTCGAGCCCGGTGACCGGTTTCGAGACGCGCGGCGGCGTGCATCACCTGCGCACGCCGGGCGGCACGGTGCGCGCGCGTGCCGTCGGCTTCGCCACCGGCGGGTACACGAGCAACGGCCTGCACCGCAGCCTGGACTCGAAGATCATGCCGATCCTGTCGAACTCGCTGGTCACGCGCGTGCTGACCGACGAGGAGCTGAAGGCGACCGGCTTCAAGACCAATCAGGTCATCACCGACACCCGCACGCTGCGCTTCTACTACCGCAAGCTGCCCGACAACCGCGTGCAGATCGGCAGCCGCAGCGCGATCACCGGCGCCGACGCGCCGAACCCGAAGCACATGGCGGTGCTGGTGAACGGCCTGCACCGGAAGTTCCCGGCGCTGAAGGGCATCCGCATCGACCACTCGTGGTGGGGCTGGGTCGACGTCAGCCACGACATGATGCCCCGCGTCGCGCAGCCGGACCCGAAGCAGTCGGTGTTCTACGCGCTCGGCTACGGCGGCAACGGCGTGTCGTTCTCGGCGCACGCCGGGCGGCGGATGGCGCAGCGCATCGCCGGCCGGACCGACCCGGCGTTCGAGCTGCCGATCTACGATTCCCCGCTCGAGTACCCGAACGTCCTCAACCTGCTGCGCTCGCGTGCCGTCGCGCCGTTCAGGCGCCTGGGCCAGCAGTTCCTGTACCGTTGGTATCACCTGAAGGACGAGCTGCTCTAGCGCTCAGCGGCCGCGCGGCGACGCCGTCGAATCGCGCAGCACCAGCGGCGCCTCGACCTCGAGTTCGCGCGCCACGCTCTCGCCGCGCAGTCGCCTGAGCAGGCGCCGGCCGGCCTCGCGGCCGATCTGTGCCGACGGCACGTGCACCGTCGTCAGGCCGATGTCGAGCGCGTCGGCCAGATCGATGTCGTCGAAGCCGACCAGCGACATCTCGGCGGGCACCGTGATGCCGCGCGAGCGGCACTCGACGGCGGCGCCGATCGCCAGCAGGTCGTTGCCGGCGACCACGGCGGTGAAGCCGGGCGCCTGTTCGAGCAGCTGCGCCAGCGCGCGCCGGCCCTCGGCGATCGAGAAGGGGGCTTCGATCACCCGGGCGGCAGGCAGCCGCAGGCCGCGGGCCGACAGCGCGTCGCGCACGCCGGACAGTCGCTCGAGCGCGCGGTCGTTGTTCTTCGTCTGGCCGGCGATCACCGCGATCTCGCTGTGGCCGAGGTCGAGCAGGTGCTGCGTCGCGCCGATCGACGCGCTGCGGTGCGACAGGCCGACGCAATGGTGCTGCCCGCTGGCGTCGAGCGACCAGGTGAACTCGTACGGCAGCCCGGATCGAGCCAGCGCCGCATAGGTCTCGGGCAGGTGCACGAGGCCGACCAGCACCAGCGCGTCGGCGCCGCGCTCGATCAGTGCGCGGGTGGCGGCCAGTTCGGACTGCAGGTCGTAGTCGTGGCTGGCCAGCAGCAGCGTGTAGCCGGCGGCCGCGAGTTCCTGCGCCAGCGCGTGGGTGCCGCTGGCGAAGACCGGGTTGTCCACCGGCGGGAAGACGGCGCCGATCGTCCGGGTCTGTCGGGTCGCCAGCGCACGCGCCGCGCCGTGCGGCACGTAGCCCAGCATCACCGCTGCCTGGCGCACGCGCTCGCGCGTCTCGTCGCTGACCTGGCCCGGCTCGAAGAAAGACAGCGCCCGCGAGGCGGTGGCGATCGACACCCCGGCCGAACGGGCGACATCCGCCAAGCGAGGGTGACTTCGCGGCTCCATGGCGGCCACTGTACCCGATGCATCGCCGACTGAAAACGGTTCCGGTCCCGATCGGGGTCTTCTGATGAAAGGGAGGAAAACCCTTGTTGACGCTGAGGTGACTGGTCCCTACTCTGACCGGAAGCGTTTCCAGTACGACCCGCCGGCGAAGTTCGGATGTCGCCCCGGAACGCGGAGAGGGTCTGGGCCCTCGGGCCCGAACCCGTCGCATTCCCATTGACCGACAAGGAGACATCGATGACCCGACTGAGTTGGAGATCCACCGTCGCGGCGCTGTCCGTGGCGGCACTGGCCTTCGTGCCGGTGCTCGGCCACGCCCAGGCCGCCAAGAGCGTGAAGATCCGCGTGCAATCCGTGATCCCGCCATCGGCCGACGAAGTGACGATGCTCAAGGAGTTCGCCGCCGACGTCGCCGCGCTGACCAACAACACCGTCACCTTCGAGATCCTGCCGGCCGGCGCCGTCGTGGCCGTGAACGACACGCTCGACGCGGTCGACAAGGGCCTGATCGAGGGCGGCTTCGCCTGGACGCACTACTGGTCCGGCAAGCACCCGGCGGCCACGCTGTTCGGCTCGCCGGCCGCCGGTGGCGGCGTGGGCATGGACAACTTCGCCTGGGTCTCCTGGTTCCTCTACGGCGGCGGCCAGGCCCTCTACGACGAGTTGTGGAAGGAGATGAAGGTCAACGTCAAGGGCTTCATGCTGCAGCCGGTCGGGCCCGAGGCGCTGGGCTGGTTCAAGGAACCGATCAAGACGATGGCCGACTTCCGCAAGCTGCGCTATCGCGCGCCTCCGGGGATCCCGGGTCAGATCTACAAGGACATCGGCGTGGCCGCGGTCGCTATGGGCGGCGGTGACATCCTGCCGGCGCTGGAAAAGGGCGTGATCGACGCCGCCGAGTGGTGCTGCCCGAAGCCTGACCTGACCTTCGGCTTCCAGAAGGCGCTCAAGCACTACTACCTGCAGGGCCTGCACCAGGTGGTCGTCAACGCCGACCTCTACATCAACGGCGATGTCTGGAAGAAGCTCAGCCCGGGGCAGCAGAAGGCCATCGAGGTCGCGGCCAACGCGTCGCTGATGAAGACCGTGGCCTACCGCATCAGCGAGAACGGCAAGGCGCTCAAGGAGCTGACCGACAAGCACGGCGTGCAGCTGCACGACACGCCGGCCGAGTACTTCAAGGAGTACGGCGCCGCGGCGAAGAAGAACTTCGAGAAGAACGCCGCCGAGAACGCCTTCTTCAAGAAGGTCTGGGACAGCCAGAAGGCATTCGCCGACACCGCGATCCCGTACTGGGCCGGTGCGCAGAAGTCGAATGCCAGCCTCGGCGCCGCGTACGCCGAAGAGCTCGCGAAGAAGAAGTGATCGTACGCCGGGGGCTTCTTGCCCCCGGCACCGATTTCAGTCGCCGCCGATTCGGAAGGCCCGGGGCATCCGGCCGGCGGCGTCTCTGCCTCCCGATCAGGAGTCCTGTCCCATGGACCAGCAACCGCATCCGCTGACCGACGAGATGATCGCCGGCCGGCGCCACGACGGCGCCGCCGCACTGCCCGACGACATGCCGCGCTGGATGGCGCGCACCGTGCTGTACCTCGACAAGTTCAGCCTGTGGGTGGGCAAGGTCGTCAGCTGGCTGACGATTCCGCTGATGCTGGCCATGGTCTACGAGGTCGTCGTGCGCTATGCGTTCACCGCGCCGACCGAATGGGCCTACGACATCAGCCGCATGCTCTACGGCGCCCTGTTCGTGCTCGGCGCGGCCTACGCGCTGTCCAAGGGCGTGCACATCCGCTCGGACTTCCTGTACCGCAAGTGGTCGGTGCAGACGCAGGGCAAGGTCGACACGGCGCTGTACCTGATCTTCTACTTCCCGTCGATGATCATCTTCCTCTGGGTGTCGTCGAAGTGGGCCTGGGCCTCGGTGATCAACGACGAGCGCGGCATGGACACGGCCTGGATGCCGCTGCTCGGTCCGATCAAGAGCTGCCTCCCGATCGCGGTGGCCTTCCTGCTGTTGCAGGGGGTGTCAGAACTTCTGAAGAGCATTCACGCGGCGCGCGCCGGGAGGTGGCCGCAATGAGCCCGGAAATCATCGGTCTGCTGATGATCGGCGGCATGCTCGTCGGCATCTTCCTCGGCTTCCCGATCTCCTTCACGCTGATCTTCCTCGGCATCGTCTTCGGCTACTGGGGATTCGGGGAACTCGTCTTCTTCCTGATGACGCTGCAGTTCAACGCGTCGATGATGGAGCAGACGCTGGCCGCGGTGCCGTTGTTCGTCTTCATGGGCATCATGATGGAGCAGGCGAACCTGATGGAACGCCTGTTCGACGCGGTGCAGAAGATCCTGGCGCGGGTGCGCGGCTCGCTGTACCTGGCTGTGATGTTCGTCGCGACGATCTTCGCCGCGGCCACCGGCATCGTCGGCGCGTCGGTGACCATCCTCGGCATCATGGCCGGCAAGTCGATGACGCGCTCGAAGTACGACGTGCAGCTGTCGTCGGGCCTGATCGCCGCCGGCGGCACGCTGGGCATCCTGATCCCGCCGTCGATCATGCTGGTCGTGATGGGCCCGGTGCTCGAGGTGCCGGTCACGACGCTGTTCGCCGCCGCCATCGTGCCCGGCATCCTGCTCGCGCTGCTGTTCACCGGCTACGCGATGATCCGCTGCATGATCAATCCGGAGCTCGGGCCGGCGCTGCCGGTCGAGGAGCACCCGGAGAACATGGGCGAGGTCTGGCGCGAGTTCTTCCTCGGCCTCGTGCCGCCGGCGGCGCTGGTGCTGTCGGCGCTGGGCAGCATCGTGTTCGGCTTCGCGACGCCGACCGAGGGCGCGGCCTGCGGCGCCATCGGCGCGCTGCTGCTGACCGCCGCCTACGGCAGGCTGAACATGCCGAACATGAAGGACGCGCTGCTCAAGACGCTCGAGATCTCGGTGCTGATCCTGTTCCTGGTCGCGGCGTCGAACTTCTTCGGCGCGGTGTTCGCCCGCCTGGGCACGCCGACGATGATCACCGACGTCCTGCTCGGCCTGGACCTGAACCCCTACCTGATGCTGGCGCTGATCATGGCGCTGATCTTCCTGCTCGGCTGGCCGCTGGAGTGGGTGCCGATCGTGCTGATCGTCGTGCCCTTCCTGCTGCCGCTGGTCAACCAGCTCGGTTTCGACCTGGCCTGGTTCGGCATCCTCGTCGCGGTCAACCTGCAGACCGCCTGGTTGTCGCCGCCGGTGGCGCTGTCGGCCTACTTCCTGAAGGGCGTGGTGCCGCAATGGGAGCTGGAGGACATCTACAAGGGCATGCTGCAGTTCATGGGCCTGCAGTTGTTCGGGCTGGTGATGATCATCACCTTCCCGCAGATCGCGCTGTGGCTGCCCGAGCTGATCTACGGCAAGTGACCGGCCGGGCATGGGCGAGACCATCGTCTTCGAGGCGCGGCGGGTCCTGACGATGAATCCGGCGCGTCCGCAGGTCACGCACGTGGCCGTGCGCGACGGCCGGGTACTCGGGGCCGGCGCCCTGGAAGAACTCGCGGGCTGGGGCCCGCACCGGCTCGATCGGCGATTCGCCGACGCGGTGCTGATGCCCGGTCTCGTCGAAGGGCACTCGCACCTGATGGCCGGCGGGCTGTGGCAGTTCCCCTTCGTCGGCTTCCATGCACGCACCGCGCCCGACGGCCGGGAGTGGTCGGGCTGCGCCGACTTCGAGGCCGTGATCGCGCGGCTGATCGAGATCGAGCGATCCATGGGCGACCCGGCGCAACCGCTCGTGGCCTGGGGCTTCGATCCGATCTTCTTCGGCCGCGAGCGCATGACGGTGCGTCAACTCGACCGGGTGTCCGAGGCCCGCCCGGTGGTGATCCTGCACGCCAGCCAGCACCTGATGAACGTCAACACGGCCGCGCTGCAGCGGGCCGGGATCACGCGGGACACCGAGGTCGATGGCATCGTGCGCTTCGACGACGGCGAGCCGACCGGCGAGTTGCAGGAGTTTGCCGCGATGTTCCCGATCGCGCGGCTGATCGGCGACATCTTCCGCATTGCCGGCGCCAGCGAGACCGGGCTTCGGATGTTCGGCCGGATCGCCCAGCTGGCAGGCGTGACGACCGCGACCGACCTCGTCAACGACCTCGCCGACGACAAGGTCGAGATGCTCGAGCGCCTGTGCGGCGAGCCGGACTGGCCCGTGCGCATCGTGCCGGCCTACATCAGCCTGGACGGCTCGGTCGGGCCGGCCGCCGGCGTCGAGCGCGTGCGCGACCGCATCACGCGCAGCACCGACAAGCTGCACTTCGGCGCGGTCAAGATCGTCGTCGACGGCTCGATCCAGGGCTTCACCGCGCGGCTGCGCTGGCCCGGCTACTACAACGGCCACGCCAACGGCATCTGGATCCGTTCGCCGGCCGAGCTGAAGGCGATGATCGGCCACTTCCACGCCGCCGGGCTGCAGCTGCACATCCACACCAACGGCGACGAGGCGACCGAACTCGCACTCGACGGCATCGCGGAGGCGCTAGAAGCGCATCCGCGTCCCGACCATCGCCACACGCTGCAGCACTGCCAGATGGCCGACGCGGCGCAGTTCCGGCGCATGGCCGCGCTGGGCGTCGGCGTCAACCTGTTCGCCAACCACCTGTACTACTGGGGCGACGCGCACCACGACCTGACGATGGGTCCGGAGCGCGCGATGCGGATGGACGCCTGCGCCACCGCGCTGGCGAACGGCGTGCCGCTGGCCATCCACTCCGACGCGCCGATCACCCCGCTCGGGCCGCTGTTCACGGCCTGGTGTGCGGTGAACCGGTTGACGTCCTCGGGCCGCGTGCTGGGCGAGGGCGAACGCATCGGTGTCGACGACGCGCTGAGCGCGATCACGCTGGGCGCCGCCCACTCGCTGCACCTGGATCACTGCATCGGGTCGATCGAGGTCGGCAAGTTCGCCGACTTCTGCGTGCTCGCCGACGACCCGCGCGAGGCGGCGCCAGAACGACTCAAGGACGTCGAGGTCCTCGGCACGGTGCTCGGCGGGCATGTGCTGCCGCGGCCGGGCGTGGCGTCATGACGCCGCGCCTGCCGCTCACGGTGATCGGCGGATTCCTCGGCGCCGGCAAGACGACGCTGCTGAACCACTGGCTGGCCGAGGCCGGCGGCCGGCGCCTCGCCGTGCTGGTCAATGACTTCGGCGCGCTGAACATCGACGCCGCGCTGGTCGCCTCGCGCGGTGCCGACACGATCGCGCTGTCCAACGGCTGCGCCTGCTGTTCGATCGGCGGCGACCTCGGCGCGGCGCTCGCGCGCGTGATCGAGGCATCGCCTCGCTTCGACGCGGTGGTGATCGAGGCCAGCGGCGTCGCCGACCCGTGGCGCATCGCGCAGGTCGGGCTGGCCGACCCCGCGCTGGCGCTGGAGGCCGTGCTGGTGCTGGTCGACGCGGCCACCGTGCGTGCGCACGCGGCCGACCCGATGCTGGCCGACACCTTGACGCGCCAGCTCGACGCTGCCGACCTGCTCGTGGTCAACCAGGTCGACCGGGTCGGCGCGGACGAACTGGCCGCGCTGCGCGCCTGGCTCGACGAGCGCTCGCCCGGCGTTCCGCGCTGGGAGACGACGATGGCCCGCCTGCCGCGTCTGTGGCGCGACGGACTGCGGCCAGCGCCGCACCCGGGCACGGGTCATTCGTTCCATGACCATGGCGCGGACTTCGAGGCATGGTCGCGGCGGCCATCCGGTCCTCTCGACGAAGCGGCGTTGCGCCGGATGCTGGAGGCGATGCCTCCCGGCGTGTTGCGGCTGAAAGGCGTCGTCCAGAGCTGGCGCGACCGCGCCGCGCCGCGCTGGGTCGAGATCCAGTTCGCCGGCCGCCACGGCGCGCTCCGCCCGACGGCACCGCCGCCGGACGCCGGCGCGGCGGTGGTGGCCATCGGGCTGGCCGGGCGATTGCCTTCGGCCGCGCTGGACGAAGTCTTCGATGGCGCCGGCACCGACATCGACACGGGCCGCTCCCGGCCCACAGGAGTTTCCTCGGATGAACGAAGAGTTTGACTACATCGTGGTCGGCGCCGGATCGGCCGGCGCGGTGCTGGCCGGCCGGCTGAGCGAGGATCCGGCCACCCGCGTGCTGCTGCTCGAGGCCGGGCCGCCCGACCGCTCGTTCTGGATCCACCTGCCGATCGGCTACGGCAAGACGATGTGGGACAAGAAGGTGAACTGGTGCTTCCACACCGACCCGGATCCGAACATGAACGGCCGCCGGATCTACTGGCCGCGGGGCAAGACGCTGGGCGGATCGAGCTCGATCAACGGTCTGATCTACATCCGCGGCCAGCGGGAGGACTACGATCTCTGGGCCTCGCTCGGCAACGAAGGCTGGGGCTTCGACGACTGCCTGCCGTACTTCATCAGGTCCGAGCGCAACCAGCGCGGCGCCAGCGACTACCACGGCGGTGATGGCCCCTTGTCGGTGTCCGACATCGGCGCGAAGAACGAGCTGATCGAGGCCTTCATCCGCGGCGCCGGCGAGATCGGCGTGCCGCGCACCGAGGACTTCAACGGCGCCGAGCAGGAGGGCGCCGGGTACTACCAGCTGACGACCTGGAAGGGCTGGCGCTGGAGCACCGCCAAGGGCTACCTGAAGCCTGCGCGCGGACGGCCGAACCTGGTCGTGCAGACCGAGGCGCAGGCCACGAAGCTCGAACTCGACGGCCGCCGCGCGGTCGGCGTGCACTACCGCCAGGGCGGGCAGGACCGGCTCGCGCGCTGCCGCGGCGAGGTGCTGCTCAGCGCCGGTGCGATCCAGTCGCCGCAGCTGCTGCAGCTGTCGGGCATCGGCCCGGCGGCATTGCTGCAGCGGCACGGCATCGACGTCGCGCACCCGCTGCCGGGCGTCGGCGAGAACCTGCAGGACCACCTGCAGATCCGGCTGATCTTCGAATCGACGAAGCCGACGACCAACGACGAACTGAACTCCTGGTTCGGCCAGGCCAGGCTGGGCTGGCAGTGGCTGCTGCACCGCAGCGGCCCGCTCGCGGTGGGCATCAACCAGGGCGGGTGCTTCATGCGGGCGCTGCCCGACGAGGCGAAGACGCCTGACATCCAGTTCCACGTCGCGACGCTCTCCGCCGACATGGCCGGCGGCAAGGTCCACCCGTTCTCCGGCATGACGATGTCGATCTGCCAGCTGCGGCCGGAGTCACGCGGGCACATCCGCATCAGGTCGGCCGATCCCTTCGAGCCGCCGGAGATGCAGCCGAACTACCTCGCCACCGACCTCGACCGCCGCACCGCGGTGGCGGGGATGAAGGCGGCGCGCGCGATCGCCGGATCGAAGGCGATGCAGCCCTACATCAAGCGCGAGGTCAAGCCGGGTCCCGACGCACGGGACGACGATGCACTGCTCGAGTTCTGCCGCAACCACGGCGCGACGATCTTCCACCCCACCGGCACCTGCACGATGGGCCCGGACCCGGCCCGAGGCGCGGTCGTCGACGCGCGGCTGCGGGTCCACGGTGTCGAGCGGCTGCGGGTGATCGACTGCTCGGCGATGCCGACCCTGGTCTCGGGCAACACCAACGCCCCGGCGGTGATGATGGCCGAGAAGGCGGTCGACATGATCCGCGAGGACGCGCGCCGGCGCTGAGCGCACGCTCAGCGAGCCAGCAGGTCGATCGCCGCGCGCGCGGTTCCCAGCGCCGAGATCACGATCAGCAGGGTCAGCACGTGGCCGCGGTAGCGGGCGGGGTCGGCACGCGAGAACGAGTGACGACCGATCCAGACGCCGGCCAGCATGGTCGGTGCCAGCAGCAAGCCCCAGCGCAGCGTGTCGGCGCCGAGCAGCCGCGTGCCGGCACCGGCCGGCACCAGCACCGCGCACAGCAACGCGTAGCCGGCGGCGAACATCAGGAAGCTCACCATCGTCCCGCGCAGGGCGGCCGGCGGCAGGCGCACCGCCGCCATCAGCATCGCCGCGACGACGCCGCCGCTGGCGGCGATGCCATTGAGCAGGCCCGAGGCGACGCCGGCGCCGATGCGCAGTGCGCGCGTCGACGGGATGACGCGCCGGCTGGCCAGCCGCAGGCCGACCGCGCTGACCAGCAGCGCGGCGCCGACGAGCAGTCGCAGCAGCGTCTCGGGCAGCAGCACCAGCACGAGGATGCCGACCGGCACGAAAAGCAGGTTGCCGACCAGCAGCGGGCGCAGCCAGTCGCGGTCCGCATCGGCCAGACTGCCGCGCATCAGGCTGACGCTGGCCAGGATCTCCAGCGCCAGCACCGCCGGCACCACGGTCGCCGGCGCGACGAACAGCGCGAGCCCGGCCACGCACAGCGCCGAATAGCCGAAGCCGGCGAAGCCGCGCACGACGCCGGCGCCGAGCGAGACCAGCAAACCGGCCAGCAGCACCGGCCAGGGCCAGCCCAGCAGCGTCATCGTCGCGGTGCGGTCAAGGCGCGGTCGCGTCGAGCAGCTTGAGCCGCTGCACCTTGCCCGACGGTCCGCGCGGCAGTTCGCCGACGAAGCGGAACACCCGCGGGGTCTTGTACCGGCCCAGGTGCCGCTCGCAGAACGTGCGCAGGTCCTGCTCGTCGCAGGCCGGCGCGTCGCGCAGCACGATGCAGGCCATGATCTCCTGGCCGTAGTGCTTGTCCGGGATGCCGACCGCCGCCGCCTCCAGCACCGCCGGGTGCTGCAGCAGCACCTCGTCGATCTCGCGCGGCGCGATGTTCTCGCCGCCCTTGATGATCAATTCCTTGATGCGGCCGGTGACGAAGAAGAAGCCGTCGGCGTCGCGGTGGCCGAGGTCGCCGGTGCGCAGCCAGCCGTCGGGCGTGAAGCTCGCGCGCGTCGCCTCCTCGTTCTTGTAGTAGCCGCGCATCACGTTCGGCCCACGGATCACGATCTCGCCGGTCTGGCCGTCGGGCACGGGGCGAAGCTCGGCATCGATCACCGCTGCCTCGCAGCCCGACGCGACGCCGACCGCGCCGAGCTTGCGGCGCGCCGGGTCCATCGGATTGCTGAAGGCCGGCGCCGCGGTCTCGGTCAGGCCCATCGTCTCGACGATGCCGATACCGAAGCGCTGCTCGAAGGCGCGCAGGTGTTCCGGCGGCAGCGCCGCCGATGCGCTGCGGCAGAAGCGGATCGCCGCCGCCGCGCCGGGTGGCGGGTCGGCGCCTTCGAGCAGGTACGACACCATCGTTGGCACCACGTTGAGCCAGGTGCAGCCGTGCGCCTGAGCCTGTGCCCAGAAGCGCGCGGCGGAGAACCTCGGCGTCATCGCGAGGCTGCCGCCATGCGCCAGCGGCGCGAGCATCGTCACGACGAAGGCGTTGATGTGGTACAGCGGCAGCACCGCCAGCACGCGGTCGGCCGCGGTGAGTCGGTGTTCGGCGCTGATCGCCAGCGCATTGGCGACCAGGTTGGCCTGCGTCAGCATCACGCCCTTGGGCCGTCCGGTGGTGCCGGAGGTGTACATCAGCAGCGCCAGTTGATCGTCGGTCGGCGGTGGTGGCGTCACCGCGGGCGCCGCCGGGACCTCGGCGGCATCGGCCTCGATCACGACCACGCCGACCGAACGGTCGAGCGAGCCGACCAGTTCGCGGACCATCGCCTCGCGTTCGGCGTTGACGAACACCAGACGGCAATCCGAGTGCTCGAGCACGTAGCGCATCTGCTCGGGCTGGGACAGCAGGTTGACCGGGTTGACGCACCAGCCGCCGGCCATCGCGCCGAGCAGCAGGCGCAGCGTCATCAGGCCGTTGGGCATCACGACGCTGACCACGTCGCCGGGCGCCGAGCCGTTCGCGGCCAGCCAGGCGGCGATCGCGGCGCTGTCGGCGGCGAGCCTGCGGTAGCTGATCGGCTCGCCGCCCTCGGTGCCGAGCGCATAGACCGCGTCCGGCCGTTCCGCGGCCTGGCGCTCGATCAGCGATCGCACCGTCGAGCTCATGGCTGCCCGACCCGCTTGAAGTACGCGCCGAAGATCTCCTCCTGGCTGGGCACCACCTCGGGGATCGGCTTGGACACCCGCGTGATGTTCAGGTAGTGGCGGTAGTTCATGTTGTCGGAGAAGTTGTTCCTGCCCCAGGTGCCGCAGCCCATCGACAGCGAGAAGGGCAGCCCGTTGTCGAAGCTGCCGCCGGTGGCGATGCAGTGCGCCTGGTTGAAGATCACCCGCGACACCGGCAGCGTCAGCCCGAGCTCGAGCGCGCGTTCGGCCTTCGTGCTGTGCAGGCCGACCGAGTGGCCGGCACCCTGCCACTCGTAGATGCGCGCGACGATGCGCCGCGCGTCGGCGAAGTCCTTGGCGGTGTAGACGGTCAGCACCGGGCTCAGCTTCTCGCCGGAGAAGGGATGGTCGGGCCCGAAGCCGCTGCCGGCGTCCTCTTCGACCATCAGGATGCGCAGGTCGGCGCTCGCCACCTTCCCGAAGCCGGCGAGTTCGGCGATGCGGCCTGCCGACTGGCCGGTGACCGCGCCCGAGAGCTTGCCGTCGGGCCACATCAGCTTGCGCAGCGCGGTCTTCTGCTCGGTGCTCAGCATCACCGCGCCGCGCGAGGCGAGCGCGGTCAGCAGCTTCGCGCGCACCGCCTCGACCACGACGAGGCTGTTCTCCGACGAGCAGCTGGTGGCGTTGTCGAAGGTCTTCGAGCGCACGATGCGCTCGGCCGCGGCGTCGATGTCGGCGGTCTCGTCGACGATGCCGGCGACGTTGCCGGCGCCGACGCCGAAGGCCGGCGTGCCGCAGGTGTAGGCCGCCTGCACGTTGGACTGCGAGCCGGTGGCGACGACCAGGTCGCACTGGCGCATCAGCTCGGCGGTGCTGCGCTTGTTGACCGGCGCGGGCAGCAGCTGCACCAGGTCGTGCGGCGCGTCGATGCGGTCGAACTCGGCGTGGATGAACTCGAGCAGCCTCGCCGCGGTCGTCCAGCCCTTGGGCGATGGCGCGACGACGACCGCGTTGCGGCCCTTCAGCGCATTGATGATCTTGTTCGCCGGCGTTGCGCCAGGATTGGTCGACGGCGTGATCGCGCAGACCACGCCGACCGGCCTCGCGATCTCGATCAGGCCCTTGGCCGGATCCTCGGCGATCACGCCGACCGACTTCGCGTCCTTCAGATCGCGCAGCAGGCCGAGCGTCTTGCGGTGGTTCTTGCGGACCTTGTCGTCGACGTTGCCGATGCCGGTGTCGGCCACCGCCAACTCGGCGAGTTCGCGGTTTCGCGTCGGCTCGACGATGGCCCAGCCGGCGGCGGCGACGAGCTCGTCGATGCGGGCCTGGTCGTAGCCGTCGGCGATGCGCTGGGCGGCGCGCGCGCGCTTGACCAGCGCGGCCACCATGGCGGTGGTGTCGGCGCGGTCGTCGGATGTCGGCATGTCGTCTTGCTCCTGGGAGTCAGCCGCATCACCTTGCCCTTCATGTCGGGCACCAGGGCCCACAGCACGAACAAGGCGGCGAAGCCGAGGATGGTCGCGCTGATCGGGCGCGTGAAGAAGATCGTCAGGTCGTTGTCGTAGTTGGCCAGCGAGGTCATGAAGTAGCGCTCGGCCAGCGGCCCGAGGATCACGCCCAGCACCAGCGGTGCCGACGGGAAGTCGTAGCGCTTCATCAGGTAGCCGAGCACGCCGAAGCTCAGGCAGATGTAGACGTCGGCGATGTTGTTGCGCACGCCGAAGGCGCCGACGACGCTGAGCACGACGATGAAGGCGCCCAGCACGGTCGGCGGCACCTTCATCAGCGACGCGAAGCCGCGCGCCACCAGCACGCCGGCGCCGATCATGCACAGATTGGCCAGCAGCAGGCTGGCGAAGATCGTGTAGACCATGCCGGTCTGCGTCGTGAACAGCAGCGGCCCCGGCGTGACGCCGTGCAGCACCAGCGCGGCGAGCATGATGGCCGTCGCCGCGCTGCCGGGAATGCCGAGCGTCAGCAGCGGGATCATCGCCGCGCCGGTGGTTGCGTTCTTCGCCGCCTCGGGGGCGACAAGGCCGGCTTCGACGCCGGTGCCGAACTGATCCCCGCGTTTCGACACCTGCTTCTCGACGCCGTACGAGATCACCGCACCGACGGTCGCGCCGGCGCCGGGAATCATGCCGATCGCGCAGCCGATGCCGGTGCCCCGCGCGGCGGTGCCCTTCAGGCCCCAGAGCTCGCGGAACGACGGGCGCTTGAGCTTGACGTTCGCCGCGCCCTGGCCGTGCGCCTTCTGGCCGAGCATCTCCAGCACCTCGCCGAGCGCGAACAGGCCGATCATCACGACGACGAAGTTGATGCCGTTCTGCAATGCCGGCAGTCCGAAGGTCAGTCGCGGCAAGCCGTACAACGGATCGACGCCGACGCTGCCGATCACGATGCCGGCGAACAGCGAGACCAGGCTGATCCACGGCGTGGCCTTGGCGATCGCGATGATGCTGACCAGGCCGAGGAAGGTCGCGGCGAAGAACTCCGGCTGGTCGAAGGCCAGCGCCAGCTTGGCGAAGGGCGGCGCGCCGAAGGTCAGCAGCAGCGCGCTGACCAGGCCACCGGTGGCCGATGCGGCGATCGCCAGCGTCAGCGCGCGTGCGGCCTCGCCGCGCTTGGTCATCGGGTAGCCGTCCCAGCAGCTCGGCAGCGACGCCGGCGTGCCGGGGATGTTGATCAGGATCGCCGAGATCGAGCCGCCGAACACCCCGCCGGCATAGATGCCGCCGAGGAAGACCATCGCGGTCAGCGGCGTCATCAGGTAGGTGAAGGGCAGGGCCATCGCCATCGCGTTGACGAAGGAGATGCCCGGCAGCGCGCCGGCCACCACGCCGACGGCCAGGCCGGTCAGCATGATCACGAAGTTCATCGGCTCCAGCGCCGTCAGCAGGCCCTGGAACAGGTTCACGAAGACGTCCATGACGGTCTCAGTAGATGCCGAGCAGGCGATACAGCGCGACGCTGAACTCGCCGATCGCGCCGGCGCCGCGGTCGAGCGGCATCAGCGCGACCTTGACGAAGAAGTACAGGAACACCGTCGTGCCGATCAGCCCGGTCAGCGCGATCTGCAGCGGCTTGCGCACGCCGCCGAGCAGCAGCCAGGCGACGATGTAGGCGAGCGTGGTCAGCGCGAAGCCCAGCCAGGGCAGGCTGAAGCCGTAGGCGAGCACGAGCACGATGCCGCCCCAGATCCGCCAGCCCCCGGCCGCGGCTGGCGCCGGCGCGGCGGCCGGCTGCTCGCGTCGCCGCAGCACCAACGCCACGCGCTGCACCGCCCAGCCGAGCGCGAACAGCGCCACCGCGTAGAGCATCACCGTCGGCCAGGTCGTCGGCCCGGCGATGCCGCGCGCCATCGCCGCGGCCTCTTCCGGGCGGTCGGTGATGAAGCGCGTCAGCGCGAGCGCCGCGGCGGCGAAGATCAGCGGGGCGGCCACCGGCCGCCACGACGTGGTGGCGCCCGAGCTCACTTGAAGGTCGCGAGGTAGGCCTTGACCTTGTCGCCGAAGCCCTTGACGTAGGTCTGCGCCTCGGCCGGGGTGTAGGCGCGCGACGCGCAGGTGTAGGTCTTGGCGCAGAAGTCCTTCCACTCGGCGGAGGCGAGCACGGTGTTCACCGCGTCGGCCAGCACCTTGACGCGTTCCGGCGGCGTCTTCGCGCTGACCGCCAGCGTTCGGAAGTTCGGCAGGTCGTTGATCTGGAAGCCGAGCTCCTTGGACGTGGGCGTGTCCTTGAACGCCGGGTGACGCTCCTCGTCGAAGACGACGAGCGGACGCAACTGGCCGGCCTGCAGGAAGGGCGCGACGTCGCCCGGCTCCTCGTAGATCGCGTCGGTGTGCTTGCCGATCGGCGAGGCGTAGCGCTCGGCCGGTTTGGCGAAGGGCACGTTCGTCATCTTGAAGCCCTTGGAGTCGAAATACTTGATGGTGATGTCGTCCTGCGTGCCGTAGCCCGAGGTCGCGATCTTCAGCTTGCCCGGATTCGCCTTCGCGAAGTCGAGCATCTCCTTGTAGGTCTTGAACGGGCTGTCGGCCGGCACGAACATCATCGACGGCGAGTCCTGCGTCACCGCGACGATGGCGAAGTCCTCGGCCTTCGCGGAGCCCAGCCCGGCGGACCAGGACGACACCGTCAGCGCGATCAGCGTGCCCATCGTGTAGCCGTCGGGCGCGGAGGTCAGCACCTTGGTCAGGCCGGCGTTGCCCGAGGCGCCGCCGACGTTGGAGACGGGGAAGGGCACGCCGAGCTGCTTCTCCAGCAGCTGCGACATCTTGCGGCCCATCGCGTCGGCGCCGCCGCCGGGGCCGAAGGTGACGACGACCTCGATCGGCCGGCTCGGGAACTTCTCCTGCGCCACGGCCAGCGGCGCGGCGGCCACTGCGAGCGTGGCGGCGATCAGGGCAAGGCGGGGAAGGCGGATCGTGGTCGTCATGCTGTCTCCTGTCTGAGGTGTTTGGCGGCCTGTTGGGGGGCCCTGCCGCCGAGAGCGCGGGTGATGTCCTGGGCGGTCGCGGCGAGCGCCTGCCCGAGTTCCTGGAGTCGCTTCGTGCCGAGCCGCGCCGACGGCGCGGTGAGTCCCGCCGCGGCGATGGCACGGCCCTGGGCGTCGAAGACCGGCGCGCCGAGGCCGCTGACACCCTGGCGCCACTCCTCGACGTTGACCGCGTAGCCCAGCCGCCGCACCTGGTCCAGCTGCGACTGCAGGGCGGCGAGCGTGGCCACGGTCTTCGCCGTTGGCCGGGCCAGCGGGCGCGGCAGCCCGGCGATCACGCTGGTATCGGCGTAGGCCAGCAGCGCCTTGCCGGTGGCCACGCAGTGCGCCGGCGCGCGGCCGCCGACCTCGGAGTAGGCGCGGACCGGTTGCGGGCTCTCGATCTTGTCGAGGTAGACGATGTCGGCGCCGTCGAGCACCGACAGGTGGATCGTCTCGAGCGATTCGCGCGCCAGCCGTGCCAGCGGCTCGCGCGCCAGCCGGCGCACGTCCAGACCGTCGGCGACGCGGCAGCCCCACTCGAAGAGCTTGAGCGTGCAGTGGTAGCCGCCGTCGGCGTCCTGCGCGACGAAGCCGAGGTGCGTCCAGGTCTGCAGCGTGCGGTGCACGTTGCTCGGGTTCAGCCCGGTCTGACGCGCCAGTTCGCTGACGCCCTGGGGCGTGCCGGCCACGAGCAGTTGCTCGAGCAGTTGCACGCCTTTGACCAGGGTCTTGTCCATTCCAAATAATAGAAGTACGTTCTAATAGTCAGAATAATTGGCCGCCGTCCCGCGGTCAAGGCAGGGTCAACCCGAGGCCTCAGCGCCGGCGCGAGCCGGCGATCAAGTTCACGATCTCTCGCATCACCTCGGGCCGGGGCCCGCGGTCGAGGTCGATCGCCTGGCAGCGGCTGTAGAACACGCTCAGGTCCAGCCCGACGCCGACGCCGAGGATCTGCACGGCACCGGCCTGCTCGTGCCGCTGCACCACCTGCAGCAGGTGCTGGTCGAGGTAGGTGGCGTCGTTGGCGAGTTGCGTGGCGCCGTCCATCGGGCAGCCGTCGGACACCACGATCAGGATCCTGTGCGGCTCGTCGCGCGCGAGCAGCCGGGTAACGGCCCAATCCACCGCCTCGCCGTCGAAGCCCTCGCGGAACAGGTCGGCCTTCAGCAGCGCGCCGATCGCCGGCCGCGCACGGCGCCAGGCGGTGTCGGCGTCCTTGAACACGAGGTGGCAGCGCTCGTTCAGCCGGCCCGGGTGGCGCGGTTGGCCGGCGCGCTTCCAGTCGCGCGCGGCGCGGCCGCCGTTCCAGGCGCCGGTGGTGAATCCGAGGATCTCGCTCGTCGCGCCGGCCATCTCGAGCGCGCGCGCGAAGGTGTCGACCATCATCGCCACCGACTCGGCGTGCTGCTTCATCGATCCGGAACAGTCGATCAGGAAGGTCAGGGCCGTGTGCGCGACCGGCTCGATGCGGTCGTCGCGGAACAGCCGCCGCTCGGCTGGCGAGACCACCAGCTGTGCCAGCCGCGCGCCGTCGATGCGGCCTTCCTCCTGAGCGCCGTCCCAGCCGTCGTGCGTCGGCTCGGCGAGCACGGCCTTGAGCTGGCGCGCGAGCGCCCTGGCGTTCAGGCCGCTTTCCGCGATGCACGCATCGAGCCGTTCACGGTACTCGCGCAGCAGTTCGGCGCGGACCAGGTCGGCCGCGTGGTGCTGCTGGTCGTAGGCCGTGGTGAAGACCCGGTAGCCGCCGCCGGCGTCGTCGAGCGCCTGGCTGCGTTCGGTGACCGCGACCTCGGGCCCGTCGTCCTGCCGTGCGTCGAAGTCCATCCACAGGCTGAAGCGGATCGGGCGGTCGTCGCCGTCGTCGTCGCCAGCCTCCTCGGCCAGTCCGCGCAGCAGCGTCGCGATGCGCTCGGCGATGGCCTTCGCGTGCGGCGCGTAGGCCGCCTGGTCTTCGCGCGTGCGGCGCAGCGCCGCGAGGTCGGGGCCGATCATCGAGACCAGCTTGCCGCGCGTCGTCTCGATCAGGTCCTCGGTGGCTTCGAGCACGCCGACGCCGTGCACGCGCGCGTGCGCCACCTGCGCGACGGTGTAGAGGATCAGCCCGCTCAGCGTCTCGGTCAGCCCGGAATGGTGGAAGGCCAGCGACCACCGTTCGAACCGGTGTGCGAGGTTGCGGCCGACGCCCGGCATCTGCGGGTCGACCAGCGACTCGACGCGGATCTGCTCGAGCAGCTCGAAGATCAGCCGTGCATGGACGTCCTCGGGCACCAGCGACTGGTGCAGCGCCGGGTCCGAGTGCGCCAGCCGCAGTGCCAGGCCGTCGGCGGCGCCGCGGAACGAGGCGAAGTCGTCGCCGTCCTCCAGCGCCGGGTGCAGGTGCGGCGCGAAGGCCGGCAGCTTGGCCAGGCCGCGGTGCAGGCGGCCGCCGCGGAAGTGCAGGTCGCCCTGGCCGGCCAGCGCGCGGATCGCGGCGGCGCAGAGCTCCTCGATCCGCTGCCGCTCGCGTTCCAGCGCCTGCGCTTCGCTCACTGGTCCACCCTGCGCGCTGCGCGCTCCGGGATGAGCGCTTTCGAGCGGCCATGCGCGCTCATGCGGCGGCGTCCAGTTCCTCGCCGAAGCAGCGCTGGTAGTACTCGGCGACGATCGGCCGCTCGGCCTCGTCGCACTTGTTCAGGAACGACAGGCGGAAGGCCACCGCCGGGTCGCGGAAGATCTCGCAGTTCTCGGCCCAGGTGATCACGGTGCGCGGCGACATCAGCGTGGAGAGGTCACCGGCCGCGAAGCCCTTGCGCGTGAGGTCGGCCACCGCGACCATCTGGCCGATGTGCTCGCGCCCCTTCTTCGTGTCCTTGCCCGGCACGCGCGCGAGCACGATGGCAATCTCCTCGTCGCGCGGCAGGTAGTTCAATGCCGCGACGATGTTCCAGCGGTCGATCTGCGCGTGGTTCAGCCGCTGCGCGCCGTGGTACAGGCCGTTCAGGTTGCCCAGGCCCACCGTGTTGGCGGTGGCGAACAGGCGGAAGTAGGGGTGCGGGCGGATCACCCGGCTCTGGTCCAGCAGCGTGAACTGGCCGTCGCGTTCGAGGATGCGCTGGATCACGAACATCACGTCGGGCCGGCCGGCGTCGTATTCGTCGAAGATCAGCGCCACCGGCCGCTGCAGCGCCCAGGGCACGATGCCCTCCTGGAACTCGGTGACCTGTTGGCCGTCGCGAAGCACGACGGCGTCGCGGCCGACGAGGTCCATGCGGTTGATGTGGCCGTCGAGGTTGACGCGCACGCAGGGCCAGTTCAGCCGCGCCGCTACCTGTTCGACGTGGGTGGATTTGCCCGTGCCGTGCAGGCCCTGGACCATCACGCGCCGGTTGCGCGTGAAGCCGGCCAGCAGCGCCAGCGTGACGTCCGGATTGAAGCGGTAGGCCTCGTCGATGTCGGGCACGTGGTCCTCGCGCTCGGCGAAGGCGGGCACCTTCAGGTCGGAGTCGATGCCGAACACCTTGCGCACGCTCAGCATGCGCTCGGGCTTCATCTGGTCGATATCCGCGGTCATGCTTCCTCCTGCTCGCGGGATCGCGGCACGTCGGCGTCGATGGCGGCCAGCGCCTCGGCCGCGCGCTGCATCGCCGGCAGCCACTGCAGCGCCTTGTCGGCCGTCAGCCGCATCACCGGCGCCTGCAATGCGATCGCCAGGTTGGACTTGCCGCGCGGGTTCGGCACCAGCACCGCCAGGCACAGCAGGCCCGGCAGGAACTCCTCGTTGTCGAAGGCGTGGCCGTCGCGCTTCACGCGTGCGATCTCGGCCTCCAGGGCGTCCAGGGTCGTCAGCGTGCGCGGCGTGTAGGCCTCGAGCGGTACATGACCGAGCAGTCGCTTGCGCTGCGCCGGGCTGAGCTGCGACAGGAAGAGCTTTCCGCTGGCCGACGCGTGCGCCGGCACGCGCGAGCCCGGTCGGAGGTAGAAGCGCAACGGCGCGGCCGTTTCCACCCGGTCGAGATAGACCACCTCGCCGCCCGACAGCGCGGTCAGGTTGCAGCTCTCGCCGACCTGATCGACCAGCTGGCGCAGCACCATGTGCTGGGCGCCATGGAAGGTGTTGTTCAGCAGCAGGTTCTCCGCCAGCCGGCGCAGCCGCAGGCCGGTGCTGTAGCGTCGGCCGTCGTCCTCGCGCTGCAACATGCCGGCGCCTTCGAGCTGCTGGAGCATCCGGTGCAGCGTCGGCTTGGGCAGGCCGGTTTCGTCGACCAGGTCCTGCAGCGAGAACAGCTGGTCGCGCGAGGCCATCAGCTCGAGCAGCGCAAAGAGCCGCAGCGTGGGCGTGTCCCCGCCCAGTTCGGCCGGGGAGGACGCGGACTTGTGGACGATCTTCATGGGAGGTGATGCTAACTGATTCCGAAAACTGGAACAAGAAGCTCGAAAAAACGAGAAATCGGTTGACGTCGGTGCAGTGGATGCCTATAGTGCGCTTAGTTCCGAAAAACGGAACGTCAAGTACCGACTATCGAGTCCAACGTCCGCCAGGAGACCGCCCATGAGCAAGACCGCCACCGCCAAAGCCCGCAAGGACAACCGCAAGCCGGTGTCCGGTGTGCAGAAGATGACGCCCTCCGAGGCCTTCGTCGAAACCCTCGTCGCGCAGGGCGTCGAGACGATGTTCGGCATCATGGGCTCGGCCTTCATGGACGCGATGGACATCTTCGCGCCGGCAGGCATCGAGCTCGTGCCGGTGGTGCACGAGCAGGGCGCCGGCCACATGGCCGACGGCTATGCCCGCGCCAGCGGCCGCCACGGCGTGGTCATCGGCCAGAACGGCCCCGGCATCAGCAACTGCGTGACCTCGATCGCGGCGGCCTACTGGGCGCACTCGCCGGTGGTCATCATCACCCCCGAGACCGGCACGATGGGCATGGGCCTGGGCGGCTTCCAGGAGGCCAACCAGTTGCCGATGTTCCAGGAGTTCACGCGCTACCAGGGCCATGTCTGCAACCCGAAGCGCATGGCCGAGTTCACCGCGCGCTGCTTCGACCGCGCGATCAGCGACAACGGCCCGACGCAGCTCAACATCCCGCGCGACTACTTCTACGGCGAAGTCACCTGCGAGATCCCGAAGCCGATGCGCGTCGAGCGCGGCGCCGGCGGCGAGGACAGCATCAAGGCCGCCGCGGAGCTGCTGGCCAAGGCCAAGTTCCCGGTCATCCTGGCCGGCGGCGGCGTCGTGATGGGCGACGCGGTCGAGGAGTGCAAGGCGCTGGCCGAACGGCTGGGCGCGCCGGTGGCGGTGGGCTACTTGCGCAACGACGCCTTCCCGGCCAGCCATCCGCTGTGGGCCGGCCCGCTCGGCTACCAGGGCAGCAAGGCGGCGATGAAACTGATCAGCCAGGCCGACGTCGTGATCGCGCTCGGCTCGCGCATGGGCCCGTTCGGCACGCTGCCGCAGCACGGCATGGACTACTGGCCGAAGGAGGCCAAGATCATCCAGGTCGAGGCCGACCACACCAACCTGGGCCTGGTCAAGAAGATCTCGGTGGGCATCTGCGGCGACGCCAAGGCCGCCGCCAAGGCCATCACCGCGCTGCTCAAGGGCAAGAAGCTGGCCTGCGATGCGACCAAGGCCGAGCGGGCGAAGAAGATCAAGGCCGAGAAGGACGCCTGGGAGAAGGAACTCGACACCTGGACGCACGAGAAGGACCCGTTCAGCCTGGACATGATTGCCGAGGCGAAGAAGGAGAAGACCTTCAGCGGCGGCAAGTACCTGCACCCGCGCCAGGTGCTGCGCGAGCTCGAGAAGGCGATGCCCAAGCGGGTGATGGTCTCCACCGACATCGGCAACATCAACTCGGTTGCCAACAGCTACCTGCGTTTCGAGGAGCCGCGCAGCTTCTTCGCGCCGATGAGCTTCGGCAACTGCGGCTACGCGTTGCCGACCATCATCGGCGCCAAGAAGGCCTGCCCGGACCGCCCGGCGATCGCCTACGCCGGCGACGGCGCCTGGGCGATGAGCATGACCGAGATCATGACCGCGGTGCGCCACGACATCCCGGTGACCGCCGTCGTCTTCCACAACCGCCAGTGGGGCGCGGAGAAGAAGAACCAGGTCGACTTCTACGGCCGCCGCTTCGTCGCCGGCGAGCTGGAGAGCGAGAGCTTCGCCGGCATGGCCAAGGCGATGGGTGCCGAGGGCATCGTCGTCGACAAGCTCGAGGACGTGGGCAAAGCGCTGAAGAAGGCGATCGACATGCAGATGAAGCAGGGCAAGACCTGCGTCATCGAGATCATGTGCACGCGCGAGCTGGGCGACCCCTTCCGCCGCGACGCGCTCTCCAAGCCCGTGCGTCACCTGGAGAAGTACAAGGACTATGTCTGAGCATCCCCGGCTCGCCGGGCTGGTGGCGCGTGCGCGCGAGCGCGCTCACGGCCGCCCGCCGGCGCTGGCGCTCGTGCACCCGGGCGATCCGCTGGCGATGCAGGCGGCGGCGGCGATCCGGGACGCCGGCGTCGCCCGCCCGCTGCTCATCGGCGATCGAGAGGAGATCCTGCGCGCCGCCGGCCTGGCCGAGGTGGACGTGCGCGACTTCGAGATGATCGCCACCGACGCCGGCGGTCCGGCCGCCGCGTTGCGCGCCACCGAGCTCGCCCGCGAGGGGGCGGTGTCGATGCTGATGAAGGGCTCGCTGCACACCGACGAGCTGATGTCGGCGGTGGTGAACAAGGCCACCGGCCTGCGCGGCGACCGCCGCATCAGCCACGCCTTCGTGTTCGACCTGCCGCGCTACCACAAGCTGATCGCGCTGGCCGACTGCGTCGTCAACATCGCGCCGGACCTGAAGACCAAGCACCACATCGTCGGCAACGCGGTGCAGATGCTGCAGCGCATCGGGATCGTCCAGCCGAAGGTCGGCGTGGTCGCTGCGGTGGAGTCGGTCAACCCGTCGATCCCGGCGACGCTGGACGCGCAGGCGCTGGTGCAGGCCGCCTCCGAAGGCCACTGGCCCGAGGCCATCGTCGAAGGCCCGTTCGGCTTCGACAACGCCTTCTCGGCCGAGGCGGCGCGCATCAAGCGGATCGAGTCGCAGGTCGCAGGCGACGCCGACCTGCTGGTGATGCCCGACCTGAACGCGGGCAACATGCTCTACAAGAGCTTCGTCTACGTCGGCGGCGGCGACTGCGCCGGGCTGGTGCTGGGTGCGAAGGTGCCGGTGGTGCTGACCTCGCGCGCGGACTCGCAGCAGGCGCGGCTGGCGTCGGTGGCGCTGGGGGTGCTGAGCAGCGGTTGAAGCGACGACGACGCCCGCAGGCGGCGTCGCGCACGCGTGGCCAGTGCTACTTCGCTGTCGAGCTGGTTGTGGCCATGGCCAATTGCGGCGTGGTGTCCGCAGCCGGCTCGCTCAGCGAGACCACGATGGCGAACACCAGGGTGGTCGTGCAGGCGGCGGCGATGGCGGCGGCGATTCGGGCGGTGATCGACGAATACATGATGCGGTCTCCTCGTGGTTTGGTGAACGGGCGTACGGGCTCAGCGAACGGTGACCCCGCTGGTTGCGGCAGCCAGGTGCTGCGGTGCAGCAACTTGGCCGTCCTGGGCCAACGAGGCGACGCCATGGAACAGCGCGAGGCTCAGGACGATGGAGGCGAAGGCGGCGGTCAGGCGGGTGGCGGTGGTCATCGTGTTGCTCCTTGGCGGGTGGTGCACCGGGGTGCGTTGTCGATGCCTTCACTGTCTGCCTGAAGGCTCTTCAGGTCTTTGGTGGAGACCTGAAGCGTTCTGAAATCGCACCTGAATCGGCCCCGCGGCTGCTACGAAGCAGCCGCAGGAGGCCAGGTTCATGCACAACCCGCCCCCCGCCCACGAGGTTCGCTTCGACCGCTTTGCGCTGCAGGCCGCGCAGCGCCAGCTGCTGGTCGACGGTGAACCGGCCAGGCTCGGCGCACGCGCCTTCGACCTGCTGGCCGCCCTGGTCGAGCGGCGCGAGCGCACGGTGAGCAAGCACGAATTGCTCGAGCTCGTCTGGCCCGGCGTGGTCGTCGAGGAGAACGATCTGCAGGTGCAGATCAGTGCGCTGCGCAAGCTGATCGGGCCGCAGGCGATCGCGACGATCCCGGGCCAGGGCTACCGCTTCACGCTGCCGCTGCACGACGCGCCCGCCGCCGAGCCCGCGCCCGCTGCGAGTTCCGCCACGCCTCGGCTGCCGCCCGAGCGAACCGCCTTCATCGGGCGGCAGCAGGACCTGCTCGAGAGCCAGCGCCGTCTCGAGGCGACACGCCTGCTCACGCTCACCGGCATCGGTGGCTCGGGCAAGACGCGTCTGGCGCTCAAGCTGGCCGAGCGGGTGCGGGTGGCCGAGGCGGTGGCGCAGAGCCTCGGCGTGAAGGGCGACCCGGGGCGCGATGTCGAGGAACTCGTCATCGGGCACTTGCAGGGGCCGCCGACGCTGCTGCTGCTGGACAACTGCGAGCACCTGCTCGGCGCGGTGTCGGCGCTGGCCGACCGCCTGCTGGGTGCCGTACCCGGGCTGACGCTGCTGGCGACCAGCCGCGAGGGCTTGGGTGTCAGGGGCGAGAGCCTCCTGCCCGTCGGCAGCCTGGCGGTCCCGCCGCCGGGGACCGACGGCGACCTCGAGGCGATTGCGCGCGCCGATGCGCTGCGCGCGGCACACCTGTCGCACTTCATCGCCTGGCTGGAGGCGATGCAGGACCAGTTGCGAGACCTCGGCGTGCTGACAGCCGTCGAGCGCGTCGAGCCCGAGAGCGACAACCCGCGTGCCGCGCTGCTGTGGGGCTACGCGCACGAGCCACGTCGTGCGGTGACGCTGACGCTGCTGTGTCGCCGCGTGTGGCGTCGCCCCGGGCGGTACCAGGAAGGCCATCGTTGGTTGGGCGAGGCGCTGGCGCTCGGCGACGAACTGCCCGTGGTCGACCGCGCGCAAGCGCCGGAGCAGCGCGGCGTGCTTGCGAGCCGGCGCGGCCCTGGTCGGCGGCATCGATGCGCTCCGCGAGCGCATCGACGCTTCGCTGGAGACCATCGAGCGCGGCCTGCGCGACCGCACCGTCGAAGCCCTTCGCGCCGAGATGGGCGAGCCGGCCTTCGAGCAGGCGCGGGCATCGGGCCGGGCGTTGCCCTGGCAGGAGGCCATCGCGCTGGTCGGGGCCAGAGCGGGATGACCCGATCGCTGTCGTCGATGCCGGCGACGACGGCAGCGGCCTTCGGTCAGCCGATCGGCCCCTCGGCGCCCGATTCAGCGCACGCAGTGCGCCAGGAAGTCCTCGGTCGCCCGACCCAGCCTTCGACCCCGGCGCACCGCGATCGTCAGCCGCCGACGTGAACGCGGGAGCCGCGTGCGCAGTTCCACCAGCGTGCGCTGGGCAAGCTCCACGGCCACCGCATGGCGCGACACGCAGGCCAGGCCGGCGCCGGCGGCGGCCAGGCGCTTTATCGCCTCGGTGCTACCCAGTTCGTACTGCACCTGCAGCGCGCCCAGGTGCGCGAGCAGCCAGGCGTCGGCCGCCTGCCGCGTGCCGGATGCCGGCTCGCGCAGGATCCAGGTGGCCTCGGTGAGTTGGCGGTTCGTCGCCGTCCGCGCGGCCAGCGGATGGTCCGGCGCGGCGACGATGATCAACTCGTCCTCGAGCCAGCGCTGCACCTTCAGGTCGGCATGCGTCTGCGGCCCCTCGATAAAGCCGAGGTCGACTTCCAGGTCGATGACCGCCTGGATCACCTTGCTCGTGTTGCCGACGGTCAGCTGCACCGGGCTGTCCGGGTGCTCCGCGCGCCAGCGCGCGATGATCCCGGGCAGCAGGTATTCGCCGATGGTCAGGCTGGCCGCCACGTGAAGCGGCGCGCTGTGCTCGGTGGCGAACAGGCCCTGCAACGATGCCGCCTGGTCGAGCAGGGCGATCGCCTCGGGCAGCAAGACGCGGCCGTTCTCGTTGAGCACCAGCCGGCGGCCGATGCGATCGAACAGCCGGGCATCGATCGCGCCTTCGAGCTCGGCCAGTGCGGCGCTGGCGGCCGACTGCGAACGCGCGACCCGTTCGGCCGCACCGCGCGTCGAACCAGCCCGCGCGATGGCGACGAAGACCTCCAGCTGGCGCAGGCTCAGCCGCAGCCGGGGATCGATGGGCATGCCGATGCGGGCCGTCATCCTGGGTCGGCATTATCGGCGGATCGACAGGCCGTGACCGTCGACTGACCCGATTTTTCGATCTGCATGATTTGAATTCCCTGCTTCGGAACTGGCGATCGCCTGCGTACGATGCGGCGATGGCACTAGTCCCCCCGCACGGCGGCGGCGAGCTCAGGCCCCTGCTGCTGTCGGGGGCAGCGCTCGACAGCGAACGGGCGCGCGCGGCGGGCCTGCCGAAGTTGCCCGTGAGCTCGCGCGAGCGCGGCGACCTCGTGATGCTGGGCATCGGCGGTTTCACGCCGCTGGACGGCTTCATGACCCGGGCCGACTGGGAAGGCGTGTGCGACGGCATGCGCACGGCCAGCGGCCTGTTCTGGCCGATCCCGATCACGCTGTCGACCCACGCCGCGACGGCCGACACCTTCGCCACCGGCGACGAGATCGCCCTGGTCGACTCCGGCGACGGCAGCGTGATCGCGACGATGCGCGTGACCGAGAAGTACGGCATCGACAAGGCGCACGAGTGCGCCAGCGTGTTTCGCACCACCGACCCGTCGCATCCCGGCGTGAAGATGGTGATGGAGCAGGGCGAGGTCAACCTCGCAGGCCCGGTGAAGGTGCTGTCGCAGGGCGGCTTCCCGGAGCGCTACGGCGAGCTGTTCAAGACGCCGGCGCAGACGCGCGCGCTGTTCGAGTCGCTCGGCTGGTCGCGCATCGCGGCGTTCCAGACGCGCAATCCGATGCACCGGTCGCACGAGTACCTCGCGAAGGTGGCCATCGAGGTCTGCGACGGCGTGCTCGTGCACTCCCTGCTCGGCGCACTCAAGCCGGGCGACATCCCGGCCGACGTGCGCACCCGTGCGATCGCTGCGCTGGCCGACCGGTACTTCGTGCCTTCGACGATCGTGCAGGCCGGCTACCCGCTGGACATGCGCTACGCGGGGCCGCGCGAAGCGCTGCTGCACGCGCTGTTCCGCCAGAATTACGGCTGCTCGCACCTGATCGTCGGCCGCGACCATGCCGGCGTCGGCAGCTTCTACGGCCCCTTCGACGCGCACGAGATCTTCGACCAGATCCCCGCCGGCGCGTTGCAGACGCAGGCGCTGAAGATCGACGTCGCGTTCTGGTGTCGTCGATGCGGTGGCATGGCTTCCGGCCGCACCTGCCCGCACGACGACGCCGATCGGCTCCAGGTCAGCGGCACGCAGTTCCGCAAGTCGCTGTCCGAAGGGGCCGAGGTGCCGCCCGAGTTCAGCCGTCCCGAAGTGGTCGAGATCCTGCGCGCCTACTACGCGACGCTGGACGCGAAGGCATGAAGGTCTGCATCGTGTCCGACAGCCACGACCGCGCCGATGCGCTGGAACAGGCCGTCGGCGAAGCGAAGGCGCTCGGCGCGAAGGCCGTCATCCACTGCGGCGACCTGATCGGCGCGCAGACCATCAAGCCGGCGCTGACCCATGGGCTGCCGGTGCACCTGATCCACGGCAACAACGTCGGCGACACGCAGTCGCTGCATCGCCAGATGCGCAACAGCGACGGCCGGCTGACTTACCACGGCCAGGACGGCCGGTTCGAGCTCGGTGGGCGGAGGCTGTTCCTCGTGCACTACGACGACTATGGCTATGCGATGGCCTGCACCGGCGAGTGGGACCTCGTGTGCTGCGGCCATTCGCATCACGCCGAGGTGC
Source organism: uncultured Rubrivivax sp. (assembly GCA_937975735.1). Classification (GTDB taxonomy): domain Bacteria; phylum Pseudomonadota; class Gammaproteobacteria; order Burkholderiales; family Burkholderiaceae_C; genus Rubrivivax. The sequence goes on along the minus strand of CALJUI010000399.1, from coordinate 12,577 downwards.
GCGAGGTGGCCGGCGTCAACGGCAGCCGAACCTGGCTCGTCAACCCGGGCACGGTCGCCGGTCTGTCCGCACCCGCGACCTGGGTGATGGGCGACCTGGCGACGATGGAATTCGAGGTGCGTGAACTTGGACGCGCGTAGCCCCGCTCGGCCGCCCTAGCCGTGTCGCCGAGGCGGAACAAAGCACAAGACAAGGAGACAAGCACGATGTTCGCGACCAATCCGTTCGCCGCCATGGCCGGGCAGCTGCCCGCCGGTGCGATGCAGATCTACGTGGTGCTGGCCGTGCTGGCGGTCATCGCCGGCGTGCTGATCGACATGGCGCACAAGGGCAGCGCGCGCTACTTCTTCGCCCACTGGCGCAAGGCCAGCAGCCAGGGCAGCCGCCCGGTGGGCGGCGGCGAGGCGGCGGCCATCGCGGTCAAGACCGCCGTCGTCGACGTGCTGGCCTCGGGCGAGTTCTGCAACCAGCGCCGCCGGGCCGCCCACCTGCTGACGATGTACGGATTCGTGCTCTACATCGTCACCACCGTGATGATGGTCTTCGCCGATCCTGGCGGCACGACCTCCGCGATCGTGCCCCAGCTGTGGTGGCTCGGCGGCCTGATGGTCTGCGTCGGCGGCTACTGGTTCTGGTTCTTCATCCGCGTCGACGTCGCCGCCGAGGGGCGCTCGCCGTGGCGGCTGATGCGCGCCGACCTGTTCGTCGTCTCGCTGGTCGGCAGCGTCACGCTCGGCCTGGTGTGGGCCTGGCTGCAGGCGCGCGGCAGCGGCGCGGCCACGGCGGTTTTCGGCCTGTACCTGATCGCGACGACGGTCTTGTTCGGCTCGGTGACCTGGTCGAAGTTCGCGCACATGTTCTTCAAGCCGGCGGCGGCCTTCGAGAAGCGCATGTCGGAGGCCAACGGCTCGGCGCAGAACCTGCCGACGCAGACGCGCGACGACCCGGCACAACGCGAGCGGCACTCGATGGAACTGCTGAAGGACGCCCCGATGGACATGGGCCTGGGCATCAAGCGCGAAGCGCCCCGGCACTACTGAACCCCGAGCAGGAGACCGAAGCATGCCTACCTTCGTCTACATGACCCGCTGCGACGGCTGCGGCCACTGCGTCGACATCTGTCCATCGGACATCATGCACATCGACAAGACCTACCGGCGCGCCTACAACATCGAGCCGAACATGTGCTGGGAGTGCTACTCCTGCGTGAAGGCCTGCCCGCAGCACGCGATCGACGTGCGTGGCTACGCCGACTTCGCGCCGCTCGGGCACAGCGTGCGCGTCCACCGCGACGAGCAGAAGGGCACGATCGCCTGGCGGATCAAGTTCCGCAACGGCACCGAGAAGAACTTCCTGTCGCCGATCACGACCAAGCCCTGGGGCACCGCGATCCCGAAGCTCGCCGACGAGCCGGCGCCTTCGAAGGACCTGCGCGACAGCCAGCTTCTCTACAGCGAGCCGAAGTACATCCGGCACGACGACGGCCACCTTCGCACGCTGAAGGACGCCGGCCTCAAGTTGCAGAAAGGGGTGACCTACTGATGGCACACAAGACGATCGTCGAAGACGGCATCGACATCCTCGTCGTCGGCGCCGGACTGGGCGGCTCCGGCGCCGCCTGGGAAGCGCGCTTCTGGGGGCAGGACAAGAAGATCGTGATCGCCGAGAAGGCCAACATCGACCGCTCCGGCGCGGTCGCCCAGGGCCTGTACGCGATCAACTGCTACATGGGCACGCGCTGGGGCGAGAACCAGCCGGAGGACCATGTGCGCTACGCGCGCATCGACCTGATGGGCCTGGTGCGCGAGGACCTGCTGTTCGACATGGCCCGACACGTGGACTCCACGGTGCACCAGTTCGAGGAGTGGGGCCTGCCGATCATGAAGAACCCGAAGACCGGGCGCTACCTGCGCGAAGGTCGCTGGCAGATCATGATCCACGGCGAGTCGTACAAGCCGATCGTCGCGGAGGCGGCGAAGAAGTCGGCCGACAAGGTCTTCAACCGGATCTGCGTGACGCACCTGCTGATGGACGACGCGAAGGAGAACCGGGTCGCCGGTGCCGTCGGCTTCAACGTGCGCACCGGCGACTACCACGTCTTCAAGGCCAAGGCCGTGATCTGCGGCGCCGGCGGCGCGTCCAACATCTTCAAGCCGCGCTCGGTCGGCGAGGGCTCGGGGCGGACCTGGTACGCGCCGTGGTCGTCGGCGTCGGCGTACGGGCTGATGATCAACGCGGGCGCGAAGATGACGCAGATGGAGAACCGCATCGTGCTCGCGCGCTTCAAGGACGGCTACGGTCCGGTCGGCGCGTACTTCCTGCACCTGAAGACCTACACGCAGAACGGACTCGGCGAGGAGTACGAGTCGAAGTGGTTCCCCGAACTGCAGAAGATGGTCGGCAAGGAGTACCTCGACCCCGAGGTCTCGCACCTGACGCACCGGCCGATCCCGACCTGCCTGCGCAACCACGCGCTGATCAGCGAGGTCAACGCCGGTCGTGGCCCGATCCACATGGTGACGATGCACGCCTTCCAGGACCCGCACCTCGAGGAGGTGGGCTGGGAGAACTTCCTCGGCATGACCGTCGGCCAGGCGGTGCTGTGGGCGGCCACCGACGTCGATCCGAAGAACGAGAACCCGGAGCTCACGACCTCCGAGCCCTACGTGATGGGCTCGCACGCGACCGCGTCGGGGGCCTGGTGCTCCGGCCCGGAGGACGTCTCGCCGCCGGAGTACTTCTGGGGCTACAACCGCATGACGACGATCGAGGGGCTGTTCGGCGCCGGCGACGCCGTCGGCGGCACGCCGCACGCGTTCTCGTCGGGCTCGTTCACCGAGGGGCGGCTGGCGGCGAAGGCGGCCTGCAAGTACATCGACGACGGCAAGGCCGAGGGCATCGTGGTCTCCGAAGAGCAGATCGACCGCCGCCGGCAGGAGATCTTCAAGCCGCTGCAGCACTACAAGACCTACCGCAACGCCATCGTCGCGGGCAGCGTCAACCCGCACTACATCAACCCCAAGCAAGGGCTGGACCGGCTGCAGAAGCTGATGGACGAGTACTGCGGCGGCGTGACCGTCAGCTACATGACCAACGAGAAGCTGCTGAACATCGGCCTGAAGAAGCTCGCGATCATGGAGGAGGACCTGGAGAACCTGGCCGCCGAGGACCTGCACGAGCTGCTGCGCGCCTGGGAGCTGAAGCACCGTCACCGCGCCGCGGAGTGCGTCACGCAGCACACGCTGTTCCGCAAGGAGACGCGCTGGCCCGGCTACTACTACCGGGGCGACGCGATGAAGGTCGACGACGAGAACTGGCACGTGCTGACCGTGTCGCGCCGGGATCCGACCACGGGCGAGTACACGATGGAGAAGGCGCCGTGCTATCACCTCGTCGAGGACAAGGCCTGAGCCGAGGCGGCCGCGGCGACGCAAGTGAACATCATCGACAAGTCCGACGAGGAAATCCAGGCCATGGCCGACCTGCTGTGGCGCGACCTCGTCAAGCACTCGAACGAGGGCAAGTACGGCGACTTCGTCAAGAACTTCTCCGCCTCGCTGGCGATGGCGATGAACCAGGTGGTGGCCGGCCACCAGTTCGCGAACAGCGAACTGGCCCGCAACCTGTCCGACCGGATCGACCCGCTGGGCATCATCCGGCGCGGCGAGCACGTGACGGTGCTGTATCGCCAGCGCAGCACGAAGAAGCCCGGCGAATGGCTCGGCCGGCTGGTGCTCGGCTACGAGGACGGGGCGGTCAAGATCTTCGGTGCCTCGATCTTCTGAATCGACGACAAGGCCATGAGCGCACAACGGGAAATCATCCGGGACGGCATGTTCGTCGAACTGACCTACCAGGTCACCGACGCCAAGTCGGGTCACGTGCTGACGCGCGTCGAGTTCCCGCTCGGCTACGTGCACGGGCACAACGAGATCCTGGCGCCGTCGGTCCACCGCCAACTCGAGGGGCGCTGCGCCGGCGACGTGATCGAGGTGCCGATCGACGGCGGCCAGATCTTCGGCGTCCGCGACGAGTCACTGGTGTTCACCGACCGGCTCGACAACGTGCCCGAGGAGTACCGCAAGGTCGGCACGTCGATCCTGATGGAGAACGACCGCGGACAGACCCGCAGTTTCCTGGTGACCCATCTGGACGACGAGACCTTGACCGTCGACGGCAACAACCCGCTGTGCGGCCGGGATGTCGTCTTCCGGCTCGAGATCGTGTCGGTCAGAGAAGCCACCGACGACGAGACTCGGGCCGGGCAGGCGATCGCCCCGGGGGCGGACGTCGACCCGTCTCGGCTGCGTCCGGTCTGATCGAAGGACGGCCCGTCTCCATTCCCCGCTGCATCGAAAGGCGAACCATGAGCGATCAGAAACCCCCGACCAAGGTCCCCGAAGGCCAGGCGCGATTCCTGACGACCAAGCAGAAGCCGCCGACCGAGAAGGGCTTCGTCGGCTACGAGACGATCTGGAAGCCGTTCCAGAAGGAAGCGCGCTACGAGACGCCGAAGAAGCCCTAGGCGCGCGGAAACTCGCGCGGCGGCGATCGGCATCGGCCCTGGCCGACCGCGATCGGTTGACCCGAAAATCCGGTCGACATGACGGCAAGTATTCGTTTTTGTCAGTCATCGGCCCCGGTTAGGATGGTGGCTTCCCGCACCGTCCGAGGCCGTCTTGAAGTCCCTGCCCAGCGCTCCCCTGCACGACCCGACCGCCGCGCCGCTGGCCGGCGCCCGCACCGAGGTCAAGACGACCACCTGCTACATGTGCGCCTGCCGCTGCGGCATCCGCGTGCACCTGCGCGACGGCGGCCGCGGCCCCGAAGTGCGCTACATCGAGGGCAACCCGGAGCACCCGCTGAACAAGGGCATCCTGTGCGCCAAGGGCTCGTCGGGGATCATGAAGCAGTACTCGCCGGCGCGGCTGACGCAGCCGCTTCGGCGCAAGGCGGGCAGCGAGCGCGGGGCGGGTGAATTCGAGCCGATCTCCTGGGAGGAGACCTTCGGGATCCTGACCGAGCGGCTGGGGCACTTGCGCGCGACCGACCCGAAGAAGTTCGCGCTGTTCACCGGCCGCGACCAGATGCAGGCGCTGACCGGCCTGTTCGCGCGCCAGTTCGGCACGCCGAACTACGCGGCGCATGGCGGCTTCTGCTCGGTCAACATGGCGGCGGGCATGATCTACACGATCGGCGGCTCGTTCTGGGAGTTCGGCGGGCCGGACCTCGAGCGGGCCAAGCTGTTCGTGATGATCGGCACCGCCGAGGACCACCACAGCAACCCGCTGAAGGCGGCGATGTCGAAGTTCAAGCGCGACGGCGGGCGCTTCATCGCGATCAACCCGATCCGCACCGGCTACGCGGCCATCGCCGACGAGTGGATTCCGATCAAGCCCGGCACCGATGGTGCGCTGATCCTGGCGATCATCCGCGAGCTGATCACGCTCGGCCTGTTCGATCGCGAGTTCGTCGCCCGCTACACCAATGCCGGCCAGCTCGTGAACCAGGACCCGGGCAGCGATCAGTTCGGCCTGATGATGCGCAACCCCGAGGGCGAACTGCACAACCCGCTGCGCCCGCACAACTTCTTCTGGTGGGACCGGCACAGCAATGCCGCGGTCGCCGACCACGACGAGGGCACCGATCCGCGCCTGTTCGGCGAGTACACGATGCCCGACGGCACACCGGTCAAGCCGGCGTTCCAGTTGCTCGCCGACCGCGTCAAGGACTGCACGCCCGAGTGGGCGGCCGGCATCACCGGCATCCCGGCGGCGACGATCCGCCGGCTCGCGCACGAGATGGGCATGACGGCGCGCGATCAGAAGATCGAACTGCCGATCGCCTGGACCGACTGGTGGGGCAAGAAGCACAACAAGGTCACCGGCAACCCGGTGGCCTTCCATGCGATGCGCGGACTGGCGGCGCACAGCAACGGCTTCCAGACCATCCGGGCGCTGGCGATCCTGATGTCGCTGCTCGGCACCATCGATCGGCCGGGAGGCTTTCGCCACAAGGCACCGTACCCGCGCGCGGTGCCGCCGGCGGCGCGGCCGCCGAAGGGGCCGGATGCGATCAAGCCGAACACGCCGCTCGACGGCGCACCGTTGGGCTGGCCCGAGTCGCCCGAGGACCTGTGCGTCGACGACGCGGGCGAGCCGGTGCGCATCGACAAGGGCTTCTCCTGGGAGTACCCGCTGTCGGCGCACGGGCTGATGCACAACGTGATCACGAACGCCTGGCGCGGTGACCCGTACCCGATCGACACGCTGATGATGTTCATGGCGAACATGGCCTGGAACTCGAGCATGAACACCTCCGAGGTCCGCCGCATGCTCGTCGACAAGCACGAGGGTGGGGACTACAAGATCCCGTTCATCGTGGTCTGCGACACCTTCCAGTCGGAAATGACCGGCTTCGCCGACCTGATCCTGCCCGACACCACCTACCTCGAACGCCATGACGTGATGGGCATGCTGGACCGGCCGATCAGCGAGTTCGACGGACCCTGCGATTCGGTGCGCGTGCCGGTGCTGCCGCCGCTGGGCCAGTGCAAGCCGTTCCAGGAGGTGCTGGTCGAGCTTGCCGCCCGGCTAAAGTTGCCCGCCTTCAGCGATGCGAATGGCCAGCCGAAGTACAAGGGTTACACCGACTTCATCGTCAACTACGAAACCGCACCGGGTTCGGGCATCGGCTTCCTGACCGGCTGGCGCGGCAAGGACGGGACGAAGTCGATGCGCGGCGAGCCGAACCCGAAGCAGTGGGAGATGTACGCGGCGAACAACTGCGTCCACCATCACACGATGCCGCCCGAGATCCAGTACATGCGCAACTGGAACGACGGCTACATGGACTGGGCGCAGGAAGTCGGCCTGCGCCGCGACCACGATCCGATCGTGATCCACCTGTACTCGGAATTCATCCAGCGTTTTCGTCTTGCCGCGCAGGGCAAGGGCGACGGGCGCAAGCCGCCGGAGCGGCTGAGGCGGCGCGTCGAGCAGTTCTTCGATCCGCTGCCATTCTGGTACGAGCCGCTGGAGGTCCAGGCGAGCGACCGCGAGGCCTTTCCGCTGGCCGCGGTGACCCAGCGGCCGATGGCGATGTACCACTCCTGGGATTCGCAGAACGCCTGGCTGCGCCAGATCCATGCGCACAACTACCTGCACGTCAACACGCGCACCGCGCTGGCCGCGGGCATCGGCGACGGCGACTGGATGTGGGTCGAGTCGATGTGGGGCAAGGTGCGCTGCCTGTGCCGGCACAGCGAGTCGGTCGAGCCGGGCACGGTCTGGACCTGGAACGCGATCGGCAAGTCCAAGGGCGCCTGGGCCTTGTCCGGCGACGCCAACGAGTCGCAGAAGGGCTTCCTGCTGAACCACCTGATCAGCGAGGAACTGCCGGCCGACGCGACCGGGCATCGATCGTCGAACTCCGACCCGATCACTGGCCAGGCCGGCTGGTACGACGTCCGCGTGCGCATCCGCAAGGCCGACCCCGGCGAGCCGGCGCAGAGCTGGCCACAGTTCGACCCGCTGCCTCGCCTGCCGGGCATGGCCGAGAGGAAGCCGAAGTGGCGCGCCTGGTTCGCCGGCCGCGCGGCGAGCGAAGGAGAAGAGCAATGACCCAACTCGCGTTGGTCATCGACCTCAACGTCTGCGTCGGTTGCCACGCCTGCGTGACCAGCTGCAAGCAGTGGAACACCTCGGGCAGCGCGGGCCCGCTGGTCGACGAACAGGCCTACGGTGCCGACCCGACCGGCACCTTCTTCAACCGTGTGCAGACCTTCGAGGTCGGCGAGTACCCGAGCACGCAGACCGTGCACTTCCCGAAGAGCTGCCTGCACTGCGAGGACCCGCCCTGCGTGCCGGTGTGCCCGACCGGTGCCAGCTACAAGCGCGAAGAGGACGGCATCGTCCTCGTCGACTACGACAAGTGCATCGGGTGCAAGTACTGCGCCTGGGCCTGCCCGTACGGGGTGCGCGAGCTCGACGAGAAGCGGCAGGTGATGACCAAGTGCACCCTGTGCGTCGACCGGATCTACGACCAGCAGCTGCCCGAGACCGAGCGCAAACCCGCCTGCGTGCTGGCCTGCCCGACCAACGCGCGGCTGTTCGGCGACGTGCACGACCCGGAGTCGGTGGTGTCGGTGGCGATCCGTGAACGTGCGGGCTACGCCTTGATGCCCGAGGCCGGCACCCATCCGGCCAACCACTACCTGCCGCGCCGCAAGCGCGACAACCGCACCCACCCCGAGCAGCTGGTGCGGGAGGAGAACCCCTTGCACATCGACGGGCGTGAGCCGGACTACGACACCGGCGCGCCGCTGGACGCCGAATGGGAACACTGAGATGAACCCCGCCTGGTCCATGATCTTCTTCACCACGCTGGCCGGCGCCGGCCAGGGGCTGATGCTGGCCTTGTTCGGCGTCGACCTCGCGGGCCGGCTCGGCCTGATCGACATCGCCCCGCGCGCGCTTTTCGTCGCCGGGGCGGTGCTGGTGCTGGTGCTGTGCGGCGTCGGTCTGGTCGCCTCGACCTTCCATCTCGGCCATGTGGGCCGCGCCTGGCGCGCGGCCTCGCAGTGGCGCACCTCGTGGCTGTCGCGCGAAGTCATCGTGCTGCCGGCGCTGATGGCGGTCGTCGCCGCCTGGGGCCTGGCGCACTGGTCCGGCGCGCCGACGATCGCCTGGGGCGCGGCCGCCGCGGTGCTGGCGCTGGCGCTGTACCTGTGCACCGGCATGATCTACGCGGCGATCGCGGTCATCCGCGAATGGGCGACGCCGCTGACGCCGCTGAACTTCGCGCTGATCGGGACCGCGTCGGGACTCACCGTGGCCGCCGCGCTGGCGGCGTCGACCGCCCCGGCGCTGGCGTCGCCGCTGGCCGGGCTGGCGCTGCTCGCGACGGCGCTGGCCGCGGTGGTCCGCGGTGCGGCCTTCTGGCGCAACGCGACGCTGGCGCCGAAGACGACACTGCAGACGGCGATCGGCGTGCGTCACCCGCGCATCGTCCAGGCCACGCAGGGCGCGATGGGCGGCTCGTTCAACACGCGCGAGTTCTTCCACGGCGCGGCGGCGGCGGTGCTGCCGCGGCTGCGCTGGCTGGTCGCGCTGCTCGCCTTTGCGGCCCCGGTGGCGCTGTTGGCGCTGGGTCGCGGCGAGGCATCGCTGGCGCTGCTGGTGGCTGCCGCGCTGCTGCAGTACGCTGGGCTGCTTGCCGAGCGCTGGCTGTTCTTCGCCGAGGGGCGCCATCCGCAGAACCTGTACTACCAGCGCGTCGGTTGAACGTTAAGCATTCATCGCCGCTGAGAGGAGCCCCCATGCACTGCCGATCGATCGTCGCCACGCTGCTGATCCTGTCGTCCGCCTCGGCCTGGGCGGGGAGCATCGAGGACGCGTTCCGCGGCTTCATCGAGCGGCTGCGCGGCGCCGGCCAGACGGTGCAGGAGTACCGCGCAGCGCGTGCCTTCCAGGAGATCCGCGTGCCCGAGCTGACCCTGCGCAGCGACAAGCTCCCGCTCGGTCGCGGCCAGTACGCGCTGTTCGTGACGCCGGGCTGTGGCGGCTGCATCGCGGCCGAGCGCCACCTGCGCGGACAGGGCCTGAACGTCGAGGTCTTCGACGTGTCGCGCTCGACCACCGCGCGGGAGGCCTACACCCTGGTCCAGGGCCAGGGCTTTCCGGTGTTGCTGGTCGGCAGCCAGCGCATGACCGGCTGGAGCGAACGCCTGTTCAAGGAAGCGATGGTCAGGGACATCCAGCACTGGTCGAACCAGATGCAAGGGCAGGGGGCCTGAGTCGGGCCCGCGCCGCCGCGCCACGGCCCTCAGGCGATCAAGCCGCGTTCGCGCAGGTGCGCGATGATCCGATCGGCGCTGGCCTCGGCGCTCATCTGCGCGGTGTTCACGCGCAGTTCGGGCGTCTCCGGGGGTTCGTAAGGCGAGTCGATGCCGGTGAAGTTCTTCAGCTCGCCGCGCCGGGCCTTGGCATAGAGGCCCTTGACGTCGCGCGCCTCGGCCACCTCGAGCGGCGTGTCGACGTGGATCTCGATGAAGGCGCCCTCGGCGACCAGCGAGCGGGCCAGCGCGCGCTCGCTGCGGAACGGGGAAATGAAGGCGGTCAGCACGATCAGGCCGGCGTCGACCATCAGCCGCGCCACCTCGCCGATGCGGCGCACGTTCTCGACGCGGTCCACGTCGGTGAAGCCGAGGTCGCGGTTCAGGCCGTGGCGCACGTTGTCGCCGTCGAGCAGATAGGAGTGCCGGCCTAGCGCGTGCAGCTTCTTCTCGACCAGATTGGCGATCGTCGACTTGCCGGCGCCCGACAAGCCGGTGAACCACAGCACCACCGGCGTCTGCCCCTTCAACGCGGCGCGCGCCGCCAGGTCGATGTCGGTCGCCTGCAGGTGGATGTTGTGCGCGCGGCGCAATGCGAAGTGCAGCATGCCGGCGCCGACGGTGTGATGGCTCGCCCGGTCGATCAGGATGAAGCCGCCGGTGTCGCGGTTGTCGGCGTAGGCATCGAAGCCGACCTGGCGGTCGAGCGACAGGTTGCACACGCCGATCTGATTGAGCTCGAGCTTCTTCGCCGCCAGGTGCTCGAGCGTGTTGACGTTGACCTTGTACTTCGGCTCGGTGATCGTCGCGGTGACGGTGCGCGCGCCGATCTTCATCAGGTAGGGGCGGCCGGGCAGCATCGGCTCGTCGGCCATCCAGACCAGCGTGCACTCGAACTGGTCGGCCACCTCGGCCGGCGCGTCGGCGCTCGAGATCAGGTCGCCCCGAGAGACGTCGATCTCGTCGGCCAGCGTGATCGTCACCGACTGGCCGGCGACGGCGCGCGCCAGGTCGCCTTCGGGGGCGACGATGCGCGCGACCCGGCTCTCGCGGCCGGAGGGTTGCACGCGGACCCGGTCGCCCGGTCGCACCTGCCCCGACGCGATCAGGCCGCAGAAGCCGCGGAAGTCGAGGTTCGGGCGGTTCACCCATTGCACCGGCAGGCGCAGCGGCGCGTCCTGCAAACGGGTCTCGTCGAGCGGCGCGGCCTCCAGGTGGGCCATCAAGGTCGGGCCGGTGTACCAGGGCGTGCGCGGGCTCGGCTCGACGACGTTGTCGCCGCGCAGGCCGGACAGCGGGATCGACGTGATCTTGTCCAGCCCGATGCGCGCCGCGAACGCGCGGTACTCGGCGTCGATCGCGTCGAAGCAAGACCGGTCGTAGTCGACCAGGTCCATCTTGTTGATCGCCAGCACGACCTGGCGGATGCCCAGCCGCGCGACCAGGAAGCTGTGCCGCCGCGTCTGCGTCAGCACGCCCTTGCGCGCGTCGACGAGGATCACCGCCAGCTCGGCGGTGGACGCGCCGGTGACCATGTTGCGGGTGTACTGCTCGTGACCGGGCGTGTCGGCGACGATGAACTTGCGCCGCTCGGTCTGGAAAAAGCGGTAGGCGACGTCGATCGTGATGCCCTGTTCGCGCTCGGCCGCGAGGCCGTCGACGAGCAGCGCGAAGTCGATGTCACCGCCCTGCGTGCCCCACTTCCGCGAGTCGGCCTCGATCGCCGCGAGCTGGTCGTCCAACAGCGTCTTCGACTCGAACAGCAGACGGCCGATCAAGGTGCTCTTGCCATCGTCGACCGAGCCGCAGGTGATGAAGCGCAATAGCGACTTGCGCTCGTGCGCGTCGAGGTAGGCGTCGATGTCGGTGGCGATCAGGTCGGAAGCGTCCATCAGAAGTAGCCCTCCTGCTTCTTCGCCTCCATCGACGCGGCGGCGTCGTGGTCGATCATCCGGCCCTGGCGTTCGCTGGTGCGCGTCAGCAGCATCTCCTGGATCACCGCCTCCAAGGTCTCGGCCTGCGACGGCACCGCGCCGGACAGCGGGTAGCAGCCCAGCGTGCGGAAGCGCACCTTGCGCATCACCGGCGTCTCGCCGGGCAGGAGCCGCATGCGCTCGTCGTCGACCATGATCAGCGTGCCGTCGCGCTCGACCACCGGCCGCTCGGCGGCGAAGTACAGCGGCACGATCGGAATCGACTCCTGCCGGATGTATTGCCAGACGTCGAGCTCGGTCCAGTTCGAGATCGGGAACACGCGGATCGATTCGCCCGGGCGCTTGCGGGCGTTGTAGAGGTGCCAGAGCTCCGGGCGCTGCTGCTTCGGGTCCCAGCGGTGCTGCGCGTTGCGGAACGAGAAGATGCGTTCCTTGGCGCGGGATTTCTCCTCGTCGCGGCGGGCGCCCCCGAAGGCCGCGTCGAAGCGGTGCTGGTCCAGCGCCTGCTTCAGCCCCTGCGTCTTCCACAGGTCGGTGTGGACCTGCGAGCCGTGGTCGAAGGGGTTGATGCCGCGCGCCAGGGCCTCGGGGTTGCGGTGCACCAGCAGCGTCATGCCGGCCTCGCGTGCACTGCGCTCGCGCATCGCGTACATGTCGCGGAACTTCCACGTCGTGTCGACGTGCAGCAGCGGAAACGGCGGCGGCGACGGGAAGAAGGCCTTCTTCGCCAGGTGCAGCATCACCGCGCTGTCCTTGCCGATCGAGTACAGCATCACCGGGCGGTCGGCCTCGGCGACCACCTCGCGCA
>CALJUI010000398.1 GCA_937975735.1 uncultured Rubrivivax sp. | reverse complement strand
CAGGTCGCGCTGAAACACCTCGAAGAGAGCATGCACGGCGCGATGCCGCTGGCCAGCGATGTCGGCGACTGCCTGTTCTCGACCTTCGAGCTGCCGCCGACGCCGCTGGTCGCGCCGGGCTACTACGCCACGATGGGCTACGGCGTGCCCGCCGGGCTGGGCCTGCAGGCGGCCACCGGCGAGCGGCCGATCGTGCTGGTCGGCGACGGCGCCTTCCAGATGACCGGCTGGGAACTCGGCAACGCCCGCCGCCTGGGCTGCGATCCGATCGTGCTGGTGTTCAACAATGCCGGCTGGGAGATGCTGCGCACCTTCGCGCCGGGGCGGCGCTTCAACGACCTCGATCGCTGGGACTTCGCGTCGATGGCCGCCGGCATGGGCGGCGACGGCCACGTGGTCGACGACCGCGAGGCGCTGGAAGCGGCGCTGGAGCGCGCGTGGCAAACGCGCGGGCGCTTCCAGCTGCTCGACGTCCGCCTCGCCGCGGGCGCGCTGTCGCCGACGCTGCGGCGCTTCGTCGCGGCCGTCAAGCGGCTGTCGATGCCGGCCGCGCCGGGCCGGCCGTCGGAAACGCTGTGCGACGATGTCGCATGCCCCGAACCCACGACCTGATCGTCTTCGGCGCCACCGGCTTCACCGGCCGGCTGGTCGCCGAGTACCTGCAATCGACCTACGGCAGCGACCGCACCCTGCGCTGGGCATTGGCCGGGCGCGACCTCGACCGGCTGGCCAGGGTGCGCGACGGCATCGGCGCGCCCGCCGAGCTGCCGCTGCTGCGCGCCGACGCCGCCGACCCGGCGTCGATGGCCGCGCTCGTCGCCGACACCCGGCTCGTGCTGACCACCGTCGGCCCCTACCAGCGCCACGGCGGGCCGCTCGTCGAGGCCTGCGCCGCGGCCGGCACCGACTACGTCGACCTGTGCGGCGAGCCGGCCTGGATGGCGGCGATGATCCCGCGCCTGCAGCCGGCGGCCGAGGCCAGCGGTGCGCGCATCGTGTTCTCCTGCGGCTTCGATTCGGTCCCCTTCGACCTCGGCGTGGTGTTCCTGCAGGACGAGGCGGTGCGCCGCTTCGGCGCGCCGATGTCGCGCGTGCGCGGCCGCGTCAAGGTGATGAAGGGCGGCGCCTCCGGCGGCACGATCGCCAGCCTGCTGGCCACCGTCGAGGCGATGCGCCGCGACCCCAAGGTCGCGCGGGTGATGGCCGATCCGTTCGCGCTGACGCCGGGTTTCCGCGGGCCGACGCAGCCCAAGGGCCAGCGCGCGGCCTACGACGACCAGGCCAAGTCCTGGACCGGCCCCTTCGTGATGGCGCCGATCAACACCAAGAACGTGCACCGCACCAACGCGCTGCGCGGCCACCCCTGGGGCCGCGACTTCGTCTACGACGAGCGCATGCTGACCGGCGGCGGCGCGAAGGGCGAGGCGCGCGCGAAGCGGCTGGCGCGGATGTCGACGGTGCAGAACCTGCTGCTCGGCTTCGCGCCGACGCGCGCACTGCTCGAGCGCTTCGTGCTGCCCAAGCCGGGCCAGGGCCCGACCGCGCGCCAGCGCGAGCAGGGCCGCTACGAAGTCCACTTCCTCGGCGAGGACCATCGCGGCGGCGCCGTCCACACGTTGCGCGCGAAGGTCACCGGCGACCGCGACCCCGGCTACGGATCGACCTCGAAGATCATCGGCGAGGCCGCGCTGTGCCTGCTGCGCGACATCGACCCGACGATGACCTCCGGCGGCGTCTGGACGCCCGGCGCGGCGATGGGCATGGCGCTGGTGCGCCGGCTGCAGGCGCACGCCGGGCTGACCTTCACGATCGATTGAATCACCAGGGCAGCCGCTGCCCGTCGTAGGCCACGAAGGCGCCACTGTCGGCCGGCGTCAGGCCGTCGAGCACCGCCAGCATCTGCGCCGCCGCCTGCGCCGGTGGCCGGCCGATCCGTGCGCCGCGGAACGGCGCCGACAGCGCGGTGTCCACCGTGCCCGGGTGCAGCGCCACCAGCACCGCGTTCGGCGCGGTGCGGGCGAGCTCGATCGCCGCGGTCTTGACGATCATGTTCAGCGCCGCCTTCGACGCGCGGTAGGCCATCCAGCCGCCGAGCCGGTTGTCGCCGATGCTGCCGACCTTGGCCGACAGCATCGCCATCACGCCGCGCTGGCGGTCGAGCTGCGGCGCGAAGTGGCGGATCACCAGCGCCGGCCCGAAGGTGTTGGCCTGGAAGGTGGCGGCCAGCTGTGCCTGGTTGATCTCGGCGAGCTTCTTCTCCGGCATGAAGCCGTCGCCGTGCAGCACGCCGGCGGCGTTGATCACGAGGTGGAAGCGCCGATCGGCGAAGGTCTGCGCCGCGGCGGCGATGCTCGCCTCGTCGGCCAAGTCGATCGGCGGCGTCGAGCGCCGGTGCAGCGCTTCGACGCCGCCGCAGCGCGGATCGGCCTGCAGCGCGTCGACGAAGGCCGAGCCGATGCCGCCCGTCGCGCCGACCACGAGCGCGCGGAACCCGTCGGGCAGGGAGCCCATCGTCATCGCAAGGGCGGCCGGGCGGGGCGAGCGGAACTCATGCCGATGACGATAGTCTCGAACCCATGCCGCCGCGCGGCAGGCCCGGGATGCCCCTGGGCCATCGCGGCGAAAGGATCACCGTGAAACTGTTTGCCACGCTGGGCCTGGGCCTTGCCCTTGCCCTGACCGCCACCATGGCCCAAGCCATCGAAGAACCCGCCTACACCGTCGAGCGCCGTTTCGATCAATTCGAGGTCCGCGCCTACGCGCCGCAGCGCGTCGCCGAGGTCACCGTGCCCGGCCCGGCGGAGGAGGCCGGCAACCAGGGGTTCCGGCTGCTGGCCGGCTACATCTTCGGCAAGAACAAGGGCGAGCGGAAGATCGCGATGACGGCCCCGGTGACGCAGGCCGCCGAGCCGGTGCGCATCGACATGACCGCGCCGGTCAGCCAGGCCCCGGCCGAAGGCGGCGCCTTCGTCGTGCGCTTCGCGATGCCGTCGCAGTACACGCTGGCCACGCTGCCCGAGCCGCTGGACCCGCAGGTGCGGCTGCGCGAATTGCCGCCGGCGCGGTTCGCGGTGATCCGCTACTCCGGGCGCTGGACCGACGAGAACTACGAGGCGCATCTGAAAATCCTGCGCGACGGCATGGCCGAGGCGGGCCTGAGCCCGCGCGCCGCGCCGGTCTACGCGCGCTACGACGCGCCCTACGTGCCCTGGTTCGTGCGCCGCAACGAGATCCTGATCGAGATCGACCCGGCGGCCTGAGCCGCGCGCCGGTCGCTTGACCGCGATCAATCGCGCGGCGGCGTGCTTGCCCACAATGGGCCGATGCAGATGATCGTCTGGAGCCTGCTCGCGCTGATCGGGCTGGTCGCCGCGGCGCTGGGCATCGGCGCCTGGCGCTGGGAACGCGCCACCGCCGAGCTGGTCGCGCAGTTGCAGTCCGCGAGCCGGGCGCCGGCCGTCGCGCGGGTGGACCTCGAGCGCGAACTCGCCGGGCTGCCGCCGCCGGTGCAGCGGTTCTTCCGCGCCGCGCTGACCGACGGCCTGCCGATCGCGCGCGGCGTGACCGTGGCGCACCGCGGCACCTTCAACATGGGCGCCGACCCGGACGCGCCGCAGTGGAAGCCCTTCACCTCGCGCCAGGTGGTGGTGATCAACCGGCCCGGCTTCGTCTGGGACGGCCGCATCGCGATGGCCCCGGGCATCGCCGCGCGCGTGCACGACGCCTACGTCGCCGGCGAAGGGCGGCTGCACGCCACCGCGGCGGGGCTCGTGACGCTGGCCGACCTGCGCGGCACGCCCGAGGTGGATCGGGGCGAGCTGATGCGCTCCCTGGCCGAGGCGGCGTGGCTGCCCACCGCGCTGCTGCCCAGCCAGGGCGTGCGCTGGGCGCCGGTCGACGACACGCGCGCCGACGCCACATTGCGCGACGGCAACACCGAAGTGACGCTGCGCTTCGCGTTCGGCCCCGACGGCCTGATCCGCACCGTGCGCAGCGAGTCGCGCGGCCGCGAGGTGAACGGCCGCTTCGTGCCCACCCCTTGGGAAGGCCGCTGGTCCAACGTCCAGCCGCGCGGCGGCATGCGGATCCCGATCGACGGCGAGGTGGCCTGGCTGCTCGACGGCGGCGAGCTGCCCTACTGGCGCGGGACGATCACCGACATCGCCTTCGAGCCGGCGCGCTGATCAGCCCGCCAGCTTGTCCTGCGTGCGGGTGTCGAAGTCCGCCGCGTCGTGGCGCTCGTGCAGCTGGCTGGCCGGGTCGCCCCAGGTCCGGTTGACCATGCGCCCGCGCCTGACGGCCGGGCGCTGCGCGATCTGGTCGGTCCAGCGCTGCACGTGCTTGTAGTCCTGCACCTGCAGGAACTCGCCCGCCTCGTAGAGCAGGCCCTTGGCGAGCGCGCCGTACCAGGGCCAGACCGCGATGTCGGCGATCGTGTAGTGATCGCCGGCGAGGAAGGGGCTGTCGGCCAGCCGGCGGTCGAGCACGTCGAGCTGGCGCTTGACCTCCATCGCGAAGCGGTCGATCGGGTACTGCTGCTTGGTCGGCGCGTAGGCGTAGAAGTGGCCGAAGCCGCCGCCCAGGTAGGGCGCGCTGCCCATCTGCCAGAACAACCACGACAGGCATTCGGCGCGGGTGGCCCCGGCGGGCAGCAGCGCGCCGAACTTCTCGGCCAGGTAGAGCAGGATCGCGCCGGACTCGAAGACCCGGATCGGCTCGGGCCCGCTGCGGTCCAGCAGCGCCGGGATCTTCGAGTTCGGGTTGACCTCGACGAAGCCGCTGCCGAACTGCTGGCCATCGGAGATGCGGATCGGCCAGGCGTCGTACTCGGCGCCGGCGTGGCCGAGCGCGAGCAGTTCCTCCAGCATCACCGTGACCTTCACGCCGTTGGGCGTGGCCAGCGAGTACAGCTGCAGCGGGTGGCGGCCCACCGGCAGCGCCTGCTGGTGCGTGGCGCCGGCGATCGGGCGGTTGATGTTGGCGAACTTGCCGCCGCTGGGCTGCGACCAGGTCCAGACCTTGGGCGGGGTGTAGGCGGAGGTGTCGTCGGACATCGCGATCGTCGTGGGTGAGGTGGGGGCATGTTACGGCCCGCGCCCGTCGCGCCGCCTAACGCGGGCCTAACGCCCGGTTCCCTAGATTGCGCCCATCCCATCCAGGAGCACGACCATGAACACGTCCCCGACCTCCGCTGCGCAGACCCGTCGACCCGGCGGGCGGCGCCTGATCCAGTCCGCGCTGGCCGCGATGCTGCTGGCCGTGGGCGCCGGGGCGACGGCCGCGCCGCTGACCTACTACTTCGGCGGCACGATCGACACGGCCGTCGGCAATGCCGCCGGCTACTCGGGTCAGGCATTCACCGGGCGACTGCTGTACGACCCGGCGGCGCCGCTGCTCGGTGCGGGCGGCAACTTCAAGAACTACGCCGGGCCGGCGGCGGCCGTCACCTTCGGGGTCGGCGGCGACGGCTGGACGTCGGGCGCGGGCGAGCAGTGGGTGCTCAACCGCGTTGCCAGCACGCTCGGGGCCCCGTGGGTCGCCGATGGCCTGGGATCGCTGGGACTTGCCGGCAGCGGCACCGGGGCCCTGGCCGGCCTGGACGCCCTGTACCTGTTCCAGGACATCGACATGGACGTGCTGGCCTCCCTCGACCTGCCGGCGCAGATGCCGACCTTCGACGACCCCCGGCTGCGCGGCATGAGCCTGGCGGCCGAGGACCGTGACGCGAGCTTCAACACCCTGGGCGGCTTCACTGGCGCGGTCAGCTGCTTCAGCGCCCGCCTGGGCGACTGTGGGAGCGGTGGCGGTGGCGGCGGCACCCCGGTGCCCGAGCCCGGCACGCTGGCGCTGGTGGCCGCCGGGCTGATCGCGGCGCGGCGGCGCCGGGCCAGCTTCTAGTGCGCCGAAGGCGGCGGCAGCGACTGCAGCTCGTCAGCCACCGCCCGACAGGCCACGAGCAGGTCCGACACGAGCCGCTCGTCGATGTGCAGCGCGCCTTCGTACTCGCCGCGGTTGCGCACATCGTGGCACTTGGACAGCACGCGCCAGACCTCCGGCCCCAGCCCGAGCGTGTGCGGCAGCAGCTGGAACACGATGTACCGGTTGGCCGACCGGTAACCGTGCCGCCGCAGCGCCGCCAGGCACAAGGCGTGGGCGGCGTTGTAGGCAAGGTCGAACCGGCTCTCCTGCGCCAGCGCTGCGTTGGCCGCGTCGTGCAGCCGCGCCAGCCCCGAGCGCAACATCCCGGCGAACTCCTGCGCGTCGGGCGGCTCGGGCTTGAGCGGCTTGCCCGGCCCGCAGAGCGCGTCAAACGGGGAGCTCAGACTCGCCTCCGAGGATCCACAGCTTGGGCTGTTCGAGCACGCGGGTCAGAAATGCCTCGCGCGCGTCGAGCCGCGACTTGAAGTCCTTGCGCGTGACGATCGTCGGGTTCACGCTGCGGCCGATCTTCGCGGCGGCGGCTTCTACCGCGCCGAAGACGTCCGCATAGGCCAGCGTGTCGCTCAGCAGCAGCAGGTCCACGTCGCTGGCCGCATGGTCGGCCTGCCGGGCCACCGACCCGTAGACGAAGGCCGCGTCGATCCGGGCGCGCAGCGGCTGCAGCGCCTCCCGCAGCGGCTCGGCCAGGCCCACGGTCTTCTGCACGATGGCGCACAGCTCGCTGAAGATCGGTGCGGCCGGGTTGGCCTGGTAGTGCTTCTGGTTGCCCACCGCACGCACCGTGACCAGGCCGGCGCGCTCCAGATTGGCCAGCTCGCGCTGCACCGCCCCCGACCCGCTGCCCGCCAGCCCGATCAGCTCGGTGGCGTAGAAGCTGCGCGCCGGCTGGCCGAACAGCAGCGCCAGCACGCGCTGTCGCGTGCCGGAGAACAGCGCGTCGGCCAGCCCGGAGGGCGCGTGAGGGGCGGCTGACATACCCATATTGGGCATGAATGTACCCATATTGGGTACGAGACGCAAGGCGGCGCGGAGACTGCCCAACTCCGCCGTTCGCCTCGTTCTGTCAGCCACCAGGCCGGCGAGCGAAGTCGACTCCGCGTGACGGTGACGTGACGCCCCCAGGCCCACACTGCGCCCATCGTCACAGGAGAACCCCATGATCGATTCCAGCATGTGGACCGGCTGCAAACCGCCCAAGGCGAGTCTCAAGTGGCTGAGGGCGGCGCTGGGTGCGTCACTGATCGCCCTGTGTTCGTCGGCAGCGGCGGCGCCGCTGTCCTACTACTTCCGGGGCACGATCGACTGGGCCACGGGCATGCACGCAGGCTATTCGGGCGAAGCCTTCTTCGGCCAGCTGCTCTACGACCCCGGTGCGCCGCTGCTCGAGACGGGCATCAACTACAGGTCCCATGCCGGTCCGGTCGGCGCCATTTCGTTCAGCGTCGGCGGCGACTCCTGGACGTCGGGGACCAGCAAGCACAACGTCTTCTACGGGTTGAGCCTGTCCGGCCCTGGCGACCTGCTCGAAACGCTCGCTCTGACGGGCAGCGGCACGGGGCTCCTGGCGGGCCTGGACTACCTGCGTTTCACGCACGATCTTGCCCCGACAGCCGTTCCCTCGACGGGCCTGCCCACGCATCTGCTGACGCTCGGCGACCCTCTGGTGCACAGCATCACCGTCGACATCGCCGACCTCTCCGACGGCGCACGCCTGGGCTACTTTGGCGGCACGGTCAGCTGCTTCAGCGCCCGCCTGGGCGACTGCGGGAGCGGTGGCGGTGGCGGCGGCACCCCGGTGCCCGAGCCCGGCACGCTGGCGCTGGTGGCCGCCGGGCTGATCGCGGCGCGGCGAATCCGGGCGGGATGACTGCCGGGGCCGGCGCCGGCGTCAGCTCGCCGCGCCGTTGACCTCGTCGACCTGCCCGTTCAGCGTCCAGTAGTCGTACAGCACGCCGACCAGCAGCAGCCCGCCGGTCAGCAGCCACAGCAGCCCGGTGAGCCACTTGCCGAGGTAGAAGCGGTGGATGCCGAAGATGCCCAGGAAGGTCAGCAGCACCCAGCTGACGTTGTAGCTCTTGGGCCCGGCCACGTAGCGGCGGTCGGCGTCGCGGTCCATGCCGGGGATCAGGAACAGGTCGATGATCCAGCCGACGAACAGCAGCCCCAGCGTGAAGAACCACAGCGTGCCGGTGAGCTGGCGCCCGTAGTAGAAGCGGTGCGCGCCCATGAAGCCGAAGATCCAGAGCAGGTAGCCGATGGTCTTGCTGTGGGTGTCGGGCTGGGCGGACATGGCGGCTCCGGTGATGGACGGTGATGGACGGGGAAGGGGAACGGGCCGAGTGTCACCCACCCAGCGCCGTCGCGACCAGCAGCGCCAGGCCGATCACCAGCGCCAGCGCCACCAGCAGCACCAGCACCGGCACCGCCAGCGCCGCGGCCACCGCCCAACGACTGCGGCGGCGCAGCGCCTTCACCTGCTCGGGCGGGCCCAGGCTGGCCTCGAGCAGGCGCACGTTGCGCTCGTTGGCCTTGAAGGCGAAGTCGAACAGGTCGCCCAGCAACGGCACCGCGCCGACCACCAGTTCCAGCGCCACGTTCAGCCCCATGCGCAGCAGCACGCTGGCCGGCACGCGCAGGCGCGCCGCCTCGACCACGATGTACGACGACAGCAGCGCGGCGATCGCGTCGCCCAGCCCCGGGACCAGGCCGATCAGCCCGTCCAGCCCGATGCGGTAGCCGCCGGGCAGCGGGATCGCGCTGTCGAGCAGCCAGGCCAGGCGCTTGAGCCGCGCGCGCACGGCGGCCTGGCGCTGGTGCGGATCGGGCTCAGGCACCGGCGCGCTCACGGCCGGCCACGCTCGCCCGCTCCATCTCGCGCCGCAGCGCGTAGGCGCGCG
Organism: uncultured Rubrivivax sp.; assembly: GCA_937975735.1. GTDB lineage: Bacteria > Pseudomonadota > Gammaproteobacteria > Burkholderiales > Burkholderiaceae_C > Rubrivivax. Next base: position 1,593 of record CALJUI010000398.1, on the reverse strand, counting down.
TGCTCGTGTCCATCGCCACGTCGTCCCAGGTCAGGCACTGGCCCTGCCTGACCGCTCGCACGAGCTTGACGTCGTGCGCCAGCCCGAGCGGCAGGCCGCCGATCGCCTTCGAGCGCTCGGCCGGCTGCAGCTTGCCCCAGACGCAGTAGCCGCCCTCGCCGTCGAGCACCTCGCCGGGCTGCAGGTCGCGCTTGGCGGTGGCCACCACGTCGGCGTGCCAGTGCGACGCGCAGCCGGTGGCCTCGCCGCGCAGCGCGACGCTGGCCACGCTCATCCCCACCTCCAGCCCGATCAGGTGCCAGCGCTTGTACAGCGTGAAGTAGCGGCCGCTCGGGTCGGTGTGGGCGTTGTATTCCTCGAAGCAGTGCTTGACGTAGTCGGTCTCGGCCTCGACCGTGACCCACACGCCCATGCGGATGTCGTGCGGGATCACACGCCCGTCGGGCTCCAGGCTGCTGATGACCTCGACCATGCCCTTCTTCTCGAGCACGCCGCCTTCGCTCTTCGGCCGCGTCACGAACGGGATGTCGGCAATGCTCGCCGGCGGGTACCGCAGGCCGTCGCCGGGCACCGCCAGCCCGGTGGCGTTGGCCACCGCGGTGCACTCGATCGACGGCTTGGAGCCGTCGAGGAAGCTGTTGAACATCTTCGGGTTCAGCCCGCCGCGCGCCGCCTGCTCGGGCGTCAGGCCGTAGTGGCCCCACACCGTCGCCGGCGTGCTCCGTGCGAAGTGCGGCAGCCACTTGTGCCCGCGCCCGGCGGCCACGACCGGGAAGCCGCAGGTGCGCGCCCAGTCCACCAGGTCGCAGATCAGCGCCGGCTGGTCGCCGAAGGCCAGCGAATACACCACGCCCGCCTCGGCCGCCTTCTTCGCCAGCAACGGGCCGCAGAACGCATCGGCCTCGACGGTGACGTTGACGACGTGCTTGCCCTGCGCGAAGGCCTCCAGGCAGTGGTCGACGGCGGCGATCGGGTGGCCGGTGCACTCGACGACGACGTCGATCGCCGGGTGGCGCACCAGCGCCAGCCAGTCGTCGCCGAGGTGCGTGCGGCCGTCCTTCAGCGCCGCGTCCAGGCTCGGCGCCTGCACGCGCTCCGCATCCCAGCCCACGCGCGCGAGGTTGCGGCCTGCCGCCTCCGGGTTCAGGTCCGCGATGCCGACCAGGTGCACGCCGGGCGTGCGCGGCACCTGGGCCAGGTACATGCTGCCGAACTTGCCGGCGCCGATGAGGCCGACGCGGATCGGCCGCCCTTCGGCGGCGCGCTGCTGGAGCTTGGCGAACAACGGGGTCATGGCATCTCCTCGGCCGGGCCGGGCGGCCCGTGCCGCCCAGGGTGCAGCCTAGGCGATGGGTCCGCGCGCCGCGAGCGGGGGGTTTCCCGGCCGCTGCCCGCACAATGAACCACCCGACGCCCAAGCACCGCCATGCCCGACTCCCTGCACGACCTCACCCGCGCCGTCGACCGCTTCGCGATCGACCGCGACTGGGACCAGTTCCACGCGCCGAAGAACATCGCCAGCGCGCTGGTGGTGGAGGCCGCCGAACTGCTGGAGCCCTTCCAGTGGATGAGCGAGGAACAGAGCCGCCAACT
>CALJUI010000397.1 GCA_937975735.1 uncultured Rubrivivax sp. | reverse complement strand
CACCGGTCCGATGCAATAATGAAACCAATCAAAGAATTGGGGTCAGATTATGCTCGACCGGGAAGGCTTCAGGCCCAACGTCGGCATCGTTCTGCTCAACTCGCGCAACCAGGTGTTCTGGGGAAAGCGGCTTCGGACCCATTCGTGGCAGTTCCCCCAGGGCGGCATCAAGCACGGCGAGTCGCCTGAGCAGGCCATGTACCGCGAACTGCACGAGGAGGTCGGGCTGCGGCCCGACCAGGTGCAGATCGTCGCGCGAACCCGCGACTGGCTGCGCTACGAGGTGCCGGAGCACTTCATCCGCAAGGACGCGCGCGGCCACTATCGCGGCCAAAAGCAGATCTGGTACCTGCTCAAGCTGCTCGGCCGCGACTGCGACATGAACCTGCGCGCGACGAATCACCCCGAATTCGACGCCTGGCGCTGGAACGACTACTGGGTGCCGCTGGACGTCGTGATCGAGTTCAAGCGCGGCGTCTACCAGATGGCGCTGACCGAACTCGCGCGCTACCTGCCGAGGGTGAACCACCACAACCGCTACCTGCGCGCCGGCATGCGCGGCCATCGTTCCGACGACCGGCGCGAGCCGGAGCCGCCGGCGCCCGCTGGCCGCTGAGCCGCGTCTACATCCGCACGAGATTCGTGCGGTGGATCAGTTCGAGTTCGTTGACGTAGCCGAGCACCGCGGCGATCTGCGCCGATGGCTTGCGGGCGATGCGGCGCGCTTCGGTAGACGAGTAGTTCGCCAGGCCCCGAGCGATCTCCTGCCCGGCGGCCGTGCGCACCGCGATCACGTCGCCACGCTCGAACTCGCCCAGGACGTCGGTGACGCCAATCGGCAGCAGGCTCTTGCCCTCTTCGCGGACCTTCGCGGCCGCGCCGTCGTCGACGACGACCGCGCCGCGCAGCTGCAGGTGGTCGACCATCCACTGCTTGCGCGCGGCGAGCTTGGCGGTGCCGGCGATCAGCGCCGTGCCGATGGCTTCCCCGGCGGCGAGGCGGATCAGCACGTCCGGCTCGCGCCCCCAGGCGATGACGGTGCTCGCGCCGCTGCTCGCTGCGCGCTTGGCGGCCAGCACCTTGGTCAGCATGCCGCCGCGGCCGATCGCACTGCCGCTGCCGCCGGCCATGCGCTCGAGTTCCGGATCGCCGGCGCGGGCCTGGCGGATCGGCGTCGCCGTGGCGTCCTTGCGCGGATCGGCCGAGTACAGACCGGGCTGATCGGTCAGGATCACCAGCGCATCGGCCTCGACAAGGTTGGCCACCAGCGCGCCCAGCGTGTCGTTGTCGCCGAAGCGGATCTCGTCGTTGACGACGGTGTCGTTCTCGTTGACCACCGGCACGACCTTCAGCCCGAGCAGGGTCAGCAGCGTCGAGCGGGCGTTCAGGTAGCGCTCGCGGTCGGCCAGGTCGGCATGCGTCAGCAGCACCTGCGCGCTGGCCAGACCGTGCTCGCGCAGCTTGCTCTCGTACATGTGCACGAGCCCCATCTGGCCGACCGCCGCCGCGGCCTGCTGGTCGTGCAGCTCCTTCGGGCGGGTCGACCAGTTCAGCCGCTTCATGCCCTCGGCGATGGCGCCGCTCGAGACCATGATCACCTCGCGCCCCTGGTGGGCGAGCGCCGCGAGCTGGCGCGACCAGTTGCCGATGGCATCCGCGTCGACGCCACGGCCCTCGTTCGTGACCAGCGTCGAGCCGACCTTGACGACGATGCGGCGCGCCGCGGCGACGGCGGATGTCACGCTGCGCCCTCGTCGCCGTCGAAACGCAGGTCGCTGACCTGGACCGGCCGCTGATGCTGCGCGACATGCCCGTAGATCGCGCGCACCAGGGGGTCGAGGCCCTCGCGCGTCAGCGCAGAGATCCGGAACACCGGCCCTTTCCAGCGGAAACGGCGCACGAAGTCCTCGACGCGCGCGTCGCGCTCGCCCTCGGGCACCATGTCGAGCTTGTTCAGCACCAGCCAGCGCGGCTTGGCGTGCAGCGCCTTGTCGTACTTCTTCAGCTCGGCCACGATCGCCCGGGCCTGCGCCACCGGGTCGACCGATTCGTCGAACGGCGCCAGGTCGACGATGTGCAGCAGCAGCCGCGTGCGCTGAAGGTGGCGCAGGAACTGGTGCCCCAGGCCCGCGCCTTCGGACGCCCCTTCGATCAGCCCCGGGATGTCGGCGACCACGAAACTCTGCTCCGGCCCGACCCGCACGACGCCGAGGTTGGGATGCAGCGTCGTGAACGGATAGTCGGCGATCTTCGGCCGCGCGTTCGACACCGCGGCGATGAAGGTCGACTTGCCGGCGTTGGGCATGCCGAGCAACCCGACGTCGGCGAGCACGCGCAGTTCGAGCCGGAGCTTGCGCGCCTCGCCAGGCCAACCCGGGGTCTTCTGCCGCGGCGCGCGGTTGGTGCTGGTCTTGAAGTGCAGGTTGCCGAAGCCGCCGTCGCCGCCCTTGCAGATCAGCACCTTCTCGTCGGGCACCAGCAGTTCCGTCAGATGCTCGCCCGATTCGGCATCGCTGACGATGGTGCCGACCGGCACGCGCAGCACGATGTCGTCGCCGGCCGCACCGAACTGATCCGAGCCTCGCCCCGCCTCGCCGTTGCGGGCATGGTGGCGACGCTGGTAGCGGTAGTCGATCAGCGTGTTGAGATTGACGTCGGCCACCATGTAGACGCTGCCGCCGCGTCCGCCGTCGCCGCCATTCGGCCCGCCGAAGGGGATGAACTTCTCGCGGCGGAAGCTGACGCAGCCGGACCCGCCGTCGCCGGCGGCGACGTCGATGGTGGCTTCGTCGACGAACTTCATGGGGCTCGATGGTAGCGATGGGCCGAAACGACGAAGCCCCGGCAGGCCGGGGCTTCGGTGGTCGCGGGCGTCGGCGTCAGGCCGGCGTCACGAACACCGTCTGCTGGTTGCGCGGGCCCTTGACCGCGAACGACACCGAGCCGTCGGTCAGCGCGAACAGCGTGTGGTCCTTGCCCACGCCCACGTTCGTGCCGGCGTGGAACTTGGTGCCTCGCTGACGCACGATGATCGAGCCGGCCGTGACCGTCTGACCACCGAACACCTTGACGCCGAGCATCTTCGGCTTCGAATCGCGGCCGTTGCGGGTGGAGCCGCCACCTTTTTTCTGTGCCATGGTTTCGCCTCCTTCAGCCGTTGACCGCGCCGATTTGCAGCTCGGTGTAGTTCTGGCGGTGGCCGCCGTGCTTCTGATAGTGCTTGCGGCGACGCATCTTGAAGATGCGCACCTTGTCGTGCCGGCCATGTGCGACGACCGTCGCGCTGACGCTGGCACCCGCCACCCAGGGAGCCCCGACCTTCAGGTCCGCGCCGCTACCGACCGCCAGCACCTGATCGATCACGATTTCCTGGCCAACGTCCGCAGCAATCTGTTCTACCTTGATCTTCTCGCCGACAGCAACCTTGTACTGCTTGCCGCCGGTTTTTATGACCGCGTACATGTGAGCCCCTTTCATCGAGTCTGCCCGCGGCACCGCCACCAACCCGGAGCGACGCACGTCGGTCGGGGCGCACCGAAGTCACCCCTGCCGATTCGGACAGCCTTCCAATATACCATGGGCCGGCTCGCCCCGCTCGTCGGCGTGTCGCCGGGCCGCCGCGCCGGGGGCGGGCTCGAAGGCAGCGCTTCCTATAATCGCCCAACCTCTTCTGGCTGCGCCGTGCTCGACACTTCCGCTTCCCTCTCCTCCCGTGCGGACCCGATGGCCGAGGACATGCGGCGGGTCGACGAGGTGATCCGGGATCGGCTTGCGTCCCGAGTGGCCCTGATCGATCAGATCTCGCGCTACATCGTTTCCGCCGGCGGCAAGCGCATCCGTCCGCGCCTGGTGCTGCTGTTCTCGCAGGCGCTGGGCGTCAGCAGCGACCAGCGCTACGAACTGGCAGCGATCGTCGAATTCATCCACACGGCCACCTTGCTGCACGACGACGTCGTCGACGAGTCCTCGCTGCGCCGCGGGCGGGCCACCGCGAACGCCGTCTTCGGCAACGCCGCCAGCGTGCTGGTCGGCGACTTCCTCTATTCACGCGCCTTCCAAATGATGGTCTCGATCGACCGCATGCGCGTGCTGCAGGTCCTGGCCGACGCCACCAATGTCATCGCCGAAGGTGAGGTCCTGCAGCTGATGAACATGCACGACCCCGACCTCGCGGTCGACGAGTACCTGCGCGTGATCCGGTTCAAGACCGCGAAGCTGTTCGAAGCCAGCGCGCAACTCGGCGCCGTGCTCGCCGACGCCGGGCCGGCGATGGAGGAGCGCTGCGCCGACTACGGGAGGTCGCTCGGCACCGCGTTCCAGCTCGTCGACGACCTGCTCGACTACGAAGGCGACAGCCAGGCGCTGGGCAAGAACATCGGCGACGACTTGCGCGAGGGCAAGCCGACGCTGCCGCTGCTGATCGCGATGTCGCGCGGCGACGACGCCCAGCGCGCGCTGCTGCGGCACGCGATCGAGCAGGGCGAAGTGCAGCGGCTGCCGGAAATCGTCGACATCGTTCGGCGCAGCGGCGCGCTCGACGCGACCCGCGAGGCCGCTCGCCGGGAGGCGGAAGTGGCCCGGGCTTGCGCGACACGTCTGCCCCCGTCGACGGCCCGGGCAGCTCTGATAGAATTGTGTGTTCGGGCCGTGGACAGGTCTTCCTGACCGTTCCGAATCGAGACGCTGGTGCCGCGTCTCGCTGCATCGGGGTGTAGCTTAGCCTGGTAGAGCGCTACGTTCGGGACGTAGAGGCCGGAGGTTCGAATCCTCTCACCCCGACCAGTTTCCGTCGTGAGGCAGCCGTCGGCGACATCGCGAGAAAAGCCGGCAGGATCCGTGCTTATGTGCCGTTTACAGTGCCAGGGCGATCGGCGATGATGAATCGCTTGCCCCCCAGCTGAACCAGAGCCCATGGCGGTTGATACCCTCGTCGAGTCGCAGAAGTCTGCCCTGTCCGGGGTGGCCCGCGTCCTCGTGCACGCGGGCAAGCTCAACGCCAAGACGGCCGAGGACCTGGCCAAGAGCGCCAAGGAGCGACGTGGCAGCTTCGTTTCCGCGGTGATCTCCGCGGGTGCGGTGCAACCCGCCGAGCTCGCACACACCCTGTCGAGCGCCCTCGCGCTGCCGCTGCTCGACCTGAATGCGGTCGACGTGCAGAAGCTGCCGAGCAACCTGGTCGACCCGAAGATCACGCTCCAGTACCAGATGATCGTGCTCGGCAAGCGCGGCAACCGCTTGTTCATCGGCGCCGCCGACCCGACCGATCAGGAGGCGGCCGAACGCATCAAGTTCGCGACGCAGCTGACGCCCGAGTGGGTGATCGTCGAGTACGACAAGCTGATGCGCCAGCTCGAGGCGCAGAGCACGTCGGCCAACGAGGCGATCGAGTCGCTCGCCGGCGGCGACTTCGAGTTCGACGTCACCGAAGAGGACGTCGGCGCCAGCGAGACCGCCGACGTCGCCGCCGAGGTCGAGGACGCGCCGGTCGTGCGCTTCCTGCAGAAGATGCTCGTCGACGCGATCAACATGCGCGCCTCGGACCTGCACTTCGAGCCCTACGAATACCACTACCGCGTGCGCTTCCGGATCGACGGTGAGTTGCGCGAGATCACGCAGCCGCCGATCGCCATCAAGGACAAGCTGGCCTCGCGCATCAAGGTCATCTCGCGCATGGACATCG
>CALJUI010000396.1 GCA_937975735.1 uncultured Rubrivivax sp. | reverse complement strand
CATGCTCGGCATGCAGCTTGGCCAGGAACTCGGCGCAGTCGGCCTCGTTGGCCACGTCCACGCTGTAGGCATGCACCTGGGCGTCCTTGCCGGCCTGGGCCTTGATCTCCTTGACGGCCTCGGCCAGCTTGCCTTCGTCACGCGCACAGATCACGGTGATCGCGCCGGCCTCGGCGAACTTGATCGCCGCGGCCAGGCCGATGCCCGAGCTGCCGCCGGTGACCAGCACCACCTTGCCGCCCACCGTGCCCTTGAGGCTGCGGTCGATGAACAGCGCCGGGTCGAGGTGGCGTTCCCAGTAGTCCCACAGCCGCCAGGCGTAGTCCTTCAGGTTCGGGCACTCGACGCCGCTGCCCTTGAGCGCGGCCTCGGTCTCGCGGCAGTCGAAGCGCGTGGGGTAGTTGATGAACTGCAGGAAGTCCTCCGGCAGCCCCAGGTCCTTCATCACCGCGGCGCGCACGCGGCGCACCGGGGCCAGTGCCATCAGGCCCTTCTTGACGCTCTTCGGGATGAAGCCGAACAGCGCAGCATTGACGAAGAGGTTCATCTTCGGCGCATGCGCGGCGCGGCTGAAGATGTCGAGCACGTCGCCCACGCGGTAGCCCACCGGGTCCACCAGGTGGAAGCACTTGCCCTTGACGCTGTGGCGCGAGTGGCTGATGTGGTCGAGCGCGGCGACGACGAAGTCCACCGGCACGATGTTCACGCGCCCGCCCTCGATGCCGACCGACGGGAACCACGGCGGCAGGATCTGCCGCATGCGCTGGATGACCTTGAAGAAGTAGTACGGGCCGTCGATCTTGTCCATCTCGCCGGTGCGCGAGTCGCCGACGACCATCGCCGGGCGGTAGACCGTCCACGGCACCTTGCACTCCTTGCGCACGATCTTCTCGCTCTCGTGCTTGGTCATGAAGTACGGGTGATCCAGACCTTCGGCCTCGTCGAACATGTCCTCGCGGAACACGCCTTCGTAGAGGCCGGCGGCGGCGATCGAGCTGACGTGGTGCACGTGCTTGGCGTCGATCGCCTTCGCGAACTCGACCATGTTGCGCGTGCCCTCGATGTTCACGCGCGCCTGGCTCTCCTCGTCGGCCGACAGGTCGTAGACCGCGGCCAGGTGGTAGACCGCGCCGATCTGGCCCTTGAGCTTCTTGACGTCGTCGGCGGACACGCCGAGCCTCTTGGCGGTGAGGTCGCCGCTGACCGCGATCGCGCGGGCCTTCGACACGCCCCAGTACTCGAGCAGCTCGCCGATCTTGCCCTCGCTGCCCGGCCGGACCAGGAAGTGCACCGTCGTGCCGCGGCGTGCGAGCAGGGTCTTGACGAGTCGCTTGCCGATGAAGCCTGTGGCGCCGGTGACGAAATACTGCATGCGTTCCTCCTGGTCGTTCGGGGGTGTCGGGCGAGTCGAGTCGTCCATTCTTGTGCAAGGGCGGCGGTCGCCTCCTGCGCGATAACCCGCAGCCGCATAGAGGCGTCTCACTACAGTTTTGGGCTGCGGCTTCGCGGGCGGGCCCCTATATTCTTCGCTCATGGCCAGCGCCGAGGGGGCGCCGCGCCCCGACACACCGACAGGACACCGATCATGGTCAAGAAGCTCAAGAGCCTTTCCGAGAAGAAGTCCGCTGCCGCCGGCGGCCTGCTCGACAGCCAGCTCGCCAGCGCCGTGAAGGACTCGGCGCAGCAGATCTGGCTCGCCGGCATGGGCGCCTTCGCGAAGACCCAGGCCGAGGGCGGCAAGGTCTTCGACGCGCTCGTCAAGGAAGGCATGAGCCTGCAGCGCAAGACCCAGGGACTGGCCGAGGACAAGATCAGCGAGGTCACCGGCCGCATGAGCGCGATGGCCGGCACCGTGACCGCGAAGGCGGGCCAGAACTGGGACAAGCTCGAGTCGATCTTCGAGCAGCGCACCGCGAAGGCGCTGAACAAGCTGGGCGTTCCGACCGCGAAGGACGTCGACGCGCTGATCCGCCGTGTCGATGCGCTCGCCGAGTCCGTCGCCAAGCTGTCGGCCCAGCAGGGCGCGCCGGCCAAGAAGGCCACCCGCACGGCGGCCAAGAAGGCGCCGGCGGCGAAGAAGGCCGCCAAGGCGGCGCCGCGCAAGCGCGCCGCGCGCAAGACCGCGTCGGCCTGACCGGCGCCACACCTCGCTGAATGAGCGCGGCGCGCGCGACACCCAGGATCGGCCTCGCGCTGGCCGGCGGCGGGCCGCTGGGCGCGATTTACGAGATCGGCGCGCTGTGCGCGCTGCAGGAGAGCCTGGAGGGCATCGACCTCAACGCGCTGGACGGCTACGTCGGCGTGTCGGCCGGCAGCTTCATCGCCGCCGGTCTGGCCAACGGCATGACGCCGCGCCAGATGTGCGCGGCCTTCGTCGAGAACGACGGCCCCAGCGGCGACCTGCTGAGGCCGTCGAGCTTCATGCGTCCCGCCTGGGGCGAGTTCGCGCGCCGCGCGGCGTCGACGCCGGGGCTGGCGCTGCAGGTCGCGTGGCAGACCCTGTTCGGCGGCCGCTCGCTGCTGGCCGCGTCGGAGCGGCTCGGCCGCGCGCTGCCCGCGGGCCTGTTCAGCCACGAGCCGATCGAGGCCGAGGTCCGGCGGCTGCTGACCCAGCCCGGTCGCCACAACGACTTCCGCCGGCTGCAGCGAAGGCTGGTGCTGGTCGCCACCGACCTGGACAGCGGTGACGCCGCGCCCTTCGGCATGCCCGGCTGGGACGCGGTGCCGATCTCGCAGGCGGTGGCCGCCAGTGCCGCGCTGCCGGGGCTGTTCCCGCCGGTGCCGGTGCAGGGCCGCTGGTACGTCGACGGCGCGCTGAAGAAGACCCTGCACGCCAGCGTGCTGCTCGACCTCGGGCTGGACCTGATGCTCTGCCTGAATCCGCTGGTGCCCTTCGATGCCAGCCACTCCGAGCACCGCCGGGTGATCGGCAGCGGCGAGCCGCCGATCCCCCGCCTGGTCGAGGGCGGGCTGCCGGTCGTGATGTCGCAGACCTTCCGCTCGCTGATCCATTCCCGGCTCGAGCTCGGGCTCAAGAGCTACGAACGCAGCCATCCGGACACCGACATCGTGCTGTTCGAGCCCGACCACCGCGACCCGACGATGTTCCTGGCCAACACCTTCGGCTACCGGCAGCGCCGCGCGCTGGCCGAGCATGCCTATCAGCGCACCCGCGCCGACCTGCGCTCGCGCCGCAGCGCGCTGTCGGCGAGCCTGGCGCCGCACGGCATCCGGCTCGCTGCCGGCGTGCTGGACGATCCGCAGCGCCACCTGATCAAGCGCCAGCGGCCGCTGCGCTACCGCGGTGCGCGGGCGCTGCGGCGGCTGGACGAGGTGCTGGACGACCTCGAATCGGCCCTCGGCGCGGCGGCGGCGCGTTGAATCCGGCGCTCAAGCCGGGCCCGCGGCTGCCGATAGCGCTGGATGAGGGCGCCGCCGCGCCCGCCACCGCCGATGCCAGGACGCCCATGCCGACCCCGCCGACCGCCAGCCCCGACGCCGACCGCCCCTCCGAGGCCAGCCCGCGCGCGCTGGCCATGGCCGATGCGCTCGGCCGCCTCCTCGACCGCGTCAAGGGCTCGCGCGAGGTGCTGCCGCTGATGGCCGCCCTCGAGCAGTCGCTGCGGGCACAGGGCCTGAAGTCGATCGACACCGCGTCGCTCGCCGCCCTGTCGCGCATCGCCAGCCAGCTCTCGACGCTGCCGGTCGCCGACGACGACGCACCGATGCGCGACCTGCAGGCCTGCCTGCTCAACCGCCTGTCGCCGCCGGCCGACCCGAAGCCGGCGGTCTTCCAGCCGAGCCTGATCTCCTCGGCGAGCCTGGAAGTCAGCGAAGGCTCGTTCACCGACTTCATGGCGATGGAGGCCAAGTTCCGGCCGCCCGCGCAGAACTGAGCCCGCGCGCCGTCGCGTGCTCGGCGAAGGCCCGAGCGCTTCCCGCGCGCGGACCGAGTCAGGCCCCGAGGTAGCGCGCCTCGAGGTGGGCGCGGTAGTGCGCCGGATTCAGGTCCTCGCCGCTGGCGCGGCGGGTCAGTTCCTCGGTCGTCCACCGGCTGGCCTGGGACCAGATCTGGGTCCGCAGCCAGTCGAAGATCGGCTCGAAGTCGCCGCGGTGAATGGCCGCGTCGAGGTCCGGCATGGCGCGGCGCATCGCCGCGAACCACTGGGCCGCGTACATCGCGCCGAGCGTGTAGCAGGGGAAGTAGCCGATCAGCCCGGCCGGCCAGTGCACGTCCTGCAGCGGCCCGTCCCTGAAGTTGCCGCGGGTGTCCTGACCCAGCAGCTCCATCATCTTGGCGTCCCACAGCGCCGGGATGTCCTCGGGCTCGATCTCGCCTTCGATCAGCGGCCGCTCGATCTCCAGCCGCAGCAGGATGTGCGCCGGGTAGGTGACCTCGTCGGCGTCGACCCGGATCAGGCCGGGCTTGACGCGCGTGACCAGCCGGTGCAGGTTGGCCGGCTCGAAGGCCGGCTGCGCGCCGAAGGCCTGCGCGACCAGCGGCGCCAGCCGCCGCATGAAGCCGGGATGGCTGCCGAGCTGCATCTCGAACGACAGGCTCTGGCTCTCGTGCAGCGCCATCGAGCGCGCCTCGGCCATCGGCTGGCCCAGCCACTCGCGCGGCAGGTTCTGCTCGTAGCGGCCGTGGCCGGTCTCGTGCACCGTGCCCATCAGCGCGGACAGGAACTCGTGCTCGGCGAAGCGCGTCGTCATGCGCACGTCCTCGGGCACGCCGCCGCAGAACGGGTGCGCGCTGACGTCGAGCCGGCCGGCATCGAAGTCGAAGCCGAGCAGGCGCACGACCTGCTCGCACAGCGCGCGCTGACGCTCGACCGGGAAGGGCCCGATCGGGGCGATCACGTCCTCGCCGGCCTGGCGCTGCCGGACGCTCCGGATCAGCCCGGGCAGCCACTGGCGCAGGTCGCCGAAGACGCGGTCGAGGGTGGCGCTGGTCATGCCGGGCTCGTAGTGGTCCATCAGCGCGTCGTAGCGCGACAGCCCGGTCTCGTCGGCCTGCCGCTGCGCGACCTCGCGCATCACCGCCAGCACCTCGCGGAAGTTCGGCAGGAAGCCGGCCCAGTCGTTCGTCGGCCGTTGCGTCCGCCAGGCGTGCTCGCAGCGCGAGGTGGCCAGCTCGCGACGGTGCACCAGCGCCTCGGGCAGTGCGTTGGCGGCGCGCCAGTCGCGCCGGATCTCGCGCAGGTTGGCGCGCTGCGCGTCGTCCAGCGGTTCCTGCTCGGCGCGCGCGATCTGATCGCTCAGCGCCGGGTCGGTGCGCATGCGGTGCAGCAACGAGGCCATCTCGGCCAGCGCCGCGGCGCGCGCCTCGTTGCCCTTGGGCGGCATGTTCGCCGCCTGGTCCCAACCGGCCAGCGAGGACAGGTGGCCGAAGCGGTGCAGGCGCAGGTAGGTGCCGGCCAGGGCATCGTAGGCGGGGGTGCGGACGGTCATGCGGGGCTCTCGAAAGCCGGCATTGTGATCACAGCCCGAGCGTGCCGGGAAAGACCCACAGCAGCGCCGCGGTCATCGTCACGTAGCGGGCGAACTTGCCGATCGCCATGTAGACCACGCAGGGCCAGAACGGCAGGCGCAGCCAGCCGGCCACCGCGCACAGCGGGTCACCCACCAGCGGCAGCCAACTCAGCAGGCAGGCCGGCGGGCCGAAGCGCTGCAGCCACTGCAGCGCGCGCGCCTCGTGCGGCTTGCGCTGCGCCAGGCGCTCGTAGGCGCGCTCCGCGCCGTAGCCCATCCACCAGCTGACCGCGCCGCCGAGCGTGTTGCCGGCGGTGGCGACGAGCATCGCCGGCCAGAACAGCTCGGGGTTGATCTTGACCAGCCCGAGCACGACCCACTCGCTGCCCAGCGGCAGCAGCGTCGCCGACAGCGCCGACACGACGAAGACCGTGCTGAGGCCGAACTCCGGCAGCGCGAGCGCGCTCAGCAGGTCGTGAATCCAGGCATCCATGTGGCGGCGATTATCGGGACCCGGGGCGCCGCAGGGCGGCCGCTATACTTCTGCCTCCTTTTTCAGCAACCGCATCGACCCCGCTCCACCCATGCGCATCGGACCCCACGAGCTGCCGAACGCCCTGTTCGTGGCCCCGATGGCCGGGGTCACCGACCGGCCGTTCCGGATGCTGTGCAAGCGGCTGGGCGCCGGCTACGCGGTCAGCGAGATGGTGACCTCGCGGCGCGACCTGTGGACCTCGCTGAAGACCTCGCGCCGCGCCAACCACGACGGCGAGAGCGCGCCGATCGCGGTGCAGATCGCCGGCACCGACGCGCAGATGATGGCCGACGCCGCACGCTACAACGTCGACCGCGGCGCGCAGATCATCGACATCAACATGGGCTGCCCGGCGAAGAAGGTCTGCAACAAGTGGGCCGGCTCGGCGCTGATGCAGGACGAACCGCTGGCGCTCGAGATCGTCGACGCCGTCGTGCGCGCCTGCGCGCCGCTGGGCGTGCCGGTGACGCTGAAGATGCGCACCGGCTGGTGCCAGGCCGAACGCAACGCGCTGGCGATCGCGCGTGCCGCCGAGAGCGCCGGCGTCGCGATGGTCACCGTGCACGGCCGCACGCGCGAGCAGGGCTACAAGGGCGCGGCCGAGTACCACACCATCGCCGCGGTCAAGGCCGCGCTGCGCGTCCCGGTCGTCGCCAACGGCGACATCGACTCACCGGTCAAGGCCGCCGCTGTGCTGCGCGCGACGGGCGCCGACGCGCTGATGATCGGCCGGGCGGCGCAGGGGCGTCCCTGGATCTTCCGCGAGATCGCGCACTTCCTGGCCACCGGCGAACACCTCGCGCCGCCGGCCACGCACGAGGTGCGCGGCTGGCTGCTCGAGCACCTGCAGGACCACTACGGCCTGTACGGCGAGGGCCTAGGCGTGCGCAGCGCGCGCAAGCACATCGGTTGGGCGGTGCGCGCGCTGCCCGGCGGCGAGGGCTTCCGCGCCGTGATGAACACGCTCGAGACCGCCGACGCGCAGCTGCGCGCGGTCGGGAGCTTCTTCGAAGCGCTGGCCGAGACGCACCCGGTGCTGCCGGCGGCGAATCACGACCACGTCCGGCAGGCGGCATGAGCAGCAAGCACATCGACGAGTGCATCCGCGCCAGCCTGGCGCAGTACTTCAAGGACCTGCGCGGCGCCGAACCGCACTCGATGCACCAGATGATCCTGGACGCCGTCGAGAAGCCGCTGCTCGACGTCGTGATGCAGCAGGCCGAGGGCAACCAGAGCCGCGCGGCCGACTGGCTCGGCATCAACCGCAACACGCTGCGGCGCAAGCTGCTGCAACACCGACTGATCAAGTGATGACCCCCACGCCCACTGCGCTCATCTCCGTCTCCGACAAGACCGGCGTGCTCGAGCTCGCGCGCGCGCTGCACGCGCTGGGCGTGAAGCTGCTGTCCACCGGCGGCACCGCGCGGCTGCTGGCCGAGGCCGAGCTGCCGGTGACCGAGGTCGCCGAGGTGACCGGCTTCCCCGAGATGCTCGACGGCCGCGTGAAGACCCTGCACCCGCGCATCCACGGCGGCCTGCTCGCGCGCCGCGACCACCCGGCGCACATGGCTGCGCTGGCCGAGCACGGCATCGGCACGATCGACCTGCTGATCGTCAACCTGTACCCCTTCGCGCAGGCCACCGCGCGCGCCGACTGCACGCTGGAGGACGCGATCGAGAACATCGACATCGGCGGCCCGGCGATGCTGCGCGCGGCGGCCAAGAACTGGGCCGACGTCGCGGTGGTGATCGACCCCGCCGACTACGAGCGCGTGCTCGCCGAGCTGCGCGCCGGCGCGGTCACCAAGGCGACCAAGTTCGAACTCGCGAAGAAGGTCTACGCCCACACTGCCGCCTACGACGGCATGATCACCAACTACCTGACCGCGCTGGCCGCCGGCGCCGAGGACGCGCCCGGCGCGGTGCCGGCGCGCGAGCCGTTCCCGGCGGTGTATTCGCTGCAGCTGACCAAGACGCAGGACATGCGCTACGGCGAGAACCCGCACCAGAGCGCCGCCTTCTACCGTGACCATCGCCCGGCGCCGGGCACCTTGGCCGGCTGGACGCAGCTGCAGGGCAAGGCGCTGTCGTACAACAACATCGCCGACGCCGACGCCGCCTGGGAGTGCGTCAAGACCTTCGGCGACACGCCCGCCTGCGTCATCGTCAAGCACGCCAACCCCTGCGGCGTGGCGGTCGGGGCCTCGCCGCTCGAGGCCTACCGCAAGGCCTTCCAGACCGACCCCACCTCGGCCTTCGGCGGCATCATCGCCTTCAACCAGCCGCTCGACGGCGCCGCCGCCGAAGCGGTGGCCCAGCAGTTCGTCGAGGTGCTGATCGCGCCGCGGATCGGCGCCGAGGCCCGCGAGGTCTTCGCCGCCAAGGCCAACGTGCGACTGCTCGAGGTGCCGCTGTCGGCGGAGATGAACCTGATCGACTTGAAGCGCGTCGGCGGCGGCGTGCTGGTGCAGACCCAGGACAGCAAGAACGTCGCGCGCGGCGAGCTGCGCGTGGTCACCAGGCGCAGCCCCGACGAGCAGCAGATGAACGACCTGCTGTTCGCCTGGAAGGTCGCGAAGTTCGTCAAGAGCAACGCCATCGTCTTCTGCGGCGGCGGCATGACGCTGGGCGTCGGCGCCGGCCAGATGAGCCGCATCGACAGCGCCCGCATGGCCGGCATCAAGGCCGGCAACGCCGGCCTGTCGCTGGCCGGCTCGGCGGTGGCGAGCGACGCCTTCTTCCCGTTCCGCGACGGGCTGGACGTGGTGATCGACGCCGGCGCGGGTTGCGTGATCCAGCCCGGCGGCTCGATGCGCGACGAGGAGGTCATCCAGGCCGCCGACGAGCGCGGCATCGCGATGGTCTTCACCGGCACCCGCCACTTCCGCCATTGACGACGCCGCGCCGCCGGCGCTTCGCTAGCATCGGCGCATGACGCGTGCTGACCTGATGGGGCTGCTGCTCAGCTTCGTCGCCCGACTGATCACCGGCGCCCAGGGGCACTGGAAGGGCTGCCCGCCGGAGGCCACGCAGCGCATCTACTTCGCCAACCACCAGAGCCACCTCGACCTGGTGATGATCTGGGCCGCCCTGCCGAAGGAGCTGCGCAGCGTCACGCGGCCGATCGCCGCGAAGGACTACTGGACCTCGGGCGCCTTCAAGCACTGGATCACGCGCGAGGTGTTCCACGCGATCTACGTCAATCGCCAGCGCACCGACGACCAGGACCCGCTCGAGCCGCTGATCGAGGCGCTGGCCAGCGGCGACTCGCTGGTGATCTTCCCCGAGGGCACGCGCAGCAACAAGGGCGAGCCACAGCCGTTCAAGAGCGGCCTGTACCACCTGGCCGAGCGCTTCCCCGACGTGCAATTGATCCCGGCATGGATCGACAACGTGCAGCGCGTGATGCCCAAGGGCGAGGTCGTGCCGGTGCCGATCCTGTGCACCGTGACCTTCGGGGCGCCGATGCGCCTGGAGCCCGGCGAGGACAAGCGCGACTTTCTCGAGCGGGCCCGCGCCGCGGTCATCGCGCAGCGGCCGAGCATCGCATGAGCGCACTCCGGCAGCTCGGCGTCGAGCAGCAGGTCGGCCTGCTGTTCCTGATCCTGTTCGGCCTGCTCGCCCTGGTCACCGGCGCGACCGCGCTGCGCTCGCTGCGCGCGACCGACGGGCGGCTGGAGCGCTTCAAGCGCGACCTGCTTGCGGTCTGGGTCGGCGCCAGCGTGTTCTGGCTCGCCTGGGTGTCCGGGCCGGCGGGCGCGACGCTGCTGTTCGGCGCCTTCTCGTTCCTCGCGCTGCGCGAGTTCATCACGCTGGCGCACACCCGCCGCAGCGACCACCGCAGCCTGATCCTCGCCTTCTTCGTCGTGCTGCCGCTGCAGTACCTGCTGGTCGGCACCGAGCACTTCGACCTCTTCACGGTCTTCATCCCGGTCTACGTCTTCCTGGCGATCCCGGTGGTCAGCGCGCTGGCCGGCGATCCCGAGCGCTTCCTCGAGCGCAACGCCAAGATCCAGTGGGGCATCATGGTCTGCGTGTACGGCCTGAGCCACGCGCCGGCGCTTCTGCTGCTGGACTTCCCCGGCGTCGGCGATCGTGGCGCCTTCCTCGTGTTCTTCCTCGTCGTCGTCGCCGCCGCCGCGCAGATCGTGCAGGAGGGCTTCAGCCGCTGGCTGCGCCGGCGGCCGGTGGCGCGCCAGATCGACCGCTCGTTCTCGGTCCGCGCGTGGCTGCTGGGGGCGCTCGCCGCCGGGCTGGTCGGCGCGCTGCTGTACTGGATCACGCCGTTCAAGGCCGGCCAGGCGCTCGCGATGGCCTTCATCGCCGCGGGCGCCGGCACCCTCGGCGAGTTCGTCATGAAGGCGCTGAAGAAGGACGCCGGCGTGCGCCACTGGGGCAACCGCAGCTCGGTCACCGGCGCGGTCGGGCTGCTCGACCGGGTGGCGCCACTGTGCTTCGCGGCGCCGGTGTTCTTCCACTCCGTCCGCTGGTACTTCGACATCCGATGATGGCCCACCCCCGAAGCGCCTTCGGCGCCTCCCCCTCGAGGGGGCGCCGCCGGTGGACCGGCAAAGCCGGGTCCACGGCGGCCGCTGGACGGCTGCCCGACATCGGCCCGTGTGGTTCACCCTTCGGGCACCCGAGGCGCTGACATGCGGATACTCGGCATCGACCCCGGCCTGCAGCGCACCGGCTTCGGCGTCATCGACGTCGACGGCGCGGCGCTGCGCTACGTCGCCAGCGGTACGATCAGCACGCTGGAGGCCGCACGCGGCGACCTGCCGGGGCGACTGAAGCTGATCTTCGACGGCGTGTCCGAAGTCACGCGCACCTACTCGCCCGACTGCGCCTGCGCCGAGATCGTCTTCGTGAACGTCAACCCGCAGAGCACATTGCTGCTCGGCCAGGCCCGCGGCGCCGCGCTGGCGGCCCTGGTGGCCGGCGGCCTGCCGGTGGCCGAGTACACCGCGCTGCAGATGAAGAAGGCGGTCGTCGGCCACGGCCTGGCGGGCAAGGCGCAGGTGCAGGAGATGGTGCGCCGGCTGCTGGCATTGCCCGGCGTGCCCGGCAAGGACGCCGCCGACGCGCTCGGCCTGGCGATCACCCACGCCCATGCCGGCGCGTCGATGGCGGTGCTGGGAGCCGCCACGCCGCTGGCGCGCCGCGCCCATGCCCAGTTCCGCAAGGGCCGGACGTACTAAGCTCCGCGCATGGACACCCCCGTGCAGACCCGCTGGCAGCCGATCGACCCGACCGGCTTCGACGCCTATCTTGCGCTGCCGCCGGGCGGCAGCGGCCCGGGCCTGGTGCTGTGGCAGGAGATCTTCGGCGTCAACCGCCACATCCGCGCCGTCGCGGAGCAGTACGCGCTGGCCGGCTTCGTGGTGCTCGCCCCCGACGTCTTCTGGCGCCAGCAGCCGCGGATCGAACTCGGCAGCGGCCGCACCTATGTCTGGCTGTGCGACGCG
>CALJUI010000395.1 GCA_937975735.1 uncultured Rubrivivax sp. | reverse complement strand
CGCTGGCCAGCGGATTCCTGCTGTACGGGCTGTCGATGATCTACGGCGCCACCGGTTCGCTCGGCATCCCCACCGTGTACGACAAGATCGCCGCCGGCACGATCAACCGCGACGTGCTGGTGTTCGGCGTGGTCTTTCTCGTCGCCGGCCTGGCCTTCAAGCTCGGCGCCGTGCCCTTCCACATGTGGGTGCCCGACGTCTACCAGGGTGCGCCGACGGCGGTCACCCTGCTGATCGGCGCGGCGCCGAAGTTCGCCGCCTTCGCGATCACCATCCGCCTGCTGGTCGAGGGCATGGGCACGCTGAACCTGGCGCCGGACTGGCAGCAGATGCTGATCGTGCTGGCGGTCGCCTCGCTGGTCGTCGGCAACGTCGCGGCGATCGCGCAGAGCAACCTGAAGCGCATGCTCGCGTACTCGACGATCTCGCAGATGGGCTTCGTGCTGCTCGGTCTGTCGGCCGGCATCATCAGCGGCAACACGGTGTCGGGGGCGAACTCGTACAGCTCGGCGATGTTCTACATCGTCACCTATGTGCTGACGACGCTGGGCACGTTCGGGTTGATCATGTTCCTGTCGCGCGAAGGTTTCGAGAGCGAGCAGATCAGCGACCTGGCCGGCCTCGGCCAGCGCGCGCCCTGGCTGGCGGGCGTGATGGCGGTGTTCATGTTCTCGCTGGCCGGCATCCCGCCGATGGTCGGCTTCTACGCCAAGCTCGCGGTGCTGCAGGCCCTGGTCGCGACCAGCGTGGCGCTGTACCTGTGGCTGGCGGTGATCGCGGTGCTGCTGTCGCTGGTCGGCGCGTTCTACTACCTGCGCATCGTCAAGGTGATGTACTTCGACGAGCCCACGAGCGGCGTGTCGCCGCAGCGGGCCGGCGGCGTGCCGGCGCTGCTGGCCTTCAACGGTGCGCTGGTGCTCGGCCTGGGCCTGCTGCCCGGCGGCCTGATGGCGCTGTGCCGCGACGTCATCGTCAAGAGCGTGACCAGCCTGGCCGGCTGAATCACCGGTGGCCGACGACCACCTGATCGAGCGCTGCACCGGCTCGCAGCCGCTGCTCGACGGGCACTTCCTGAAGGCACGGCGCGACGACGTGGCGCTGCCCGACGGCCGCGCGACGACGCGCGAATACATCGTGCACCCCGGGGCGGTGGCGATCGTGCCGTTGCTCGACGATCGCCGGGTCCTGCTCGAGCGGCAGTACCGCTATCCGCTGCAGCAGGTGCTGCTCGAGATCCCGGCCGGCAAGATCGACCCCGGCGAGTCCGCCGCGATGACCGCGGTGCGCGAACTGCGCGAGGAGACGGGCTACACCGCCGCCGAGTGGGCCCATGCCGGCACGCTGCACAACGCCGCCGCGTACTCCACCGAACACATCGAGATCTGGTTCGCGCCGGCGCTCCTGCCGTGCGACCCGCACTTCGACCCCGCCGAGCTCCTCGAGCTCGTCGTGCCCTCCGCGGACCAGCGCGCTCGGCTCGCCGCCACCGGCGGGCTGACCGACGCCAAGACCCTGATCGGCCTGCTGTGGCTGCAGCGCTGGCGCGCCGGGGCCTGGTCACTCGAATGGCGCGATGCGGCTACGATGTCGTCATGAAAGTCCTCGACCTGCGCTGCGCCCACGGCCACGGCTTCGAAGGCTGGTTCGAGTCGGAGGACGACTTCCTGGCGCAGAACGGCCGCTCGGCGATCGAGTGCCCGCTGTGCGGCGACCGGATCATCCAGCGCCTGCCCAGCGCGCCGCGGCTGAACCTCGGGGCGTCCCAGCCGGTGCAGGCGCCGGCGCAGGCAATCGACCCGCAGGCGGCCTGGCTGCAGGCGGTGCGCCACCTGATGGCGAACACCGAAGACGTCGGCGAGCGTTTCGCCACCGAGGCGCGACGGATCCACTACGGCGAGGCCGACCCGCGCGGCATCCGCGGCCAAGCCAGCGACGCCGAACGCGATGCGCTGCGCGACGAGGGGATCGAGATCGCGTCGATCCCGATTCCGGCGGCCCTGAAGGGGCCGGTTCAGTAGGTTCCTAGATCACCCGTCCCGGGTTCATCCGGCCGTCGGGATCGAGCGCGGCCTTGACCCGCCGCATCAGCGCCAGCGCCACCGGCGACTTGCGTTCCGCCAGTTCGTCGCGCTTGAGCGAGCCGACGCCATGCTCGGCCGAGATCGACCCGCCGTGGGCTCCGACCGCGTCGTAGACGAGGCGGTTGACCGCGTGCTCGTGCTCGCGCAGGAAGGCCGCCACGTCTCCGCCTTCGGGCGACTGCACGTTGTAGTGCAGGTTGCCGTCGCCCAGGTGGCCGAAGTTCACCAGCCGCACGCCGGGGAAGCGCGCGCGCAGCGCGGCATCGGTCGACGCGCAGAAGGCCGGGATCGCCGACACCGGCAGCGAGATGTCGTGCTTGACGTTGAGCCCCTCCTGCGCCTGGGCCAGCGGGATCGACTCGCGCACGTGCCACAGCGCCCGCGCCTGCGCGATGCTCTCGGCGATCACCGCGTCACCGACGCAGCCGTGCTCGAGCGCGGCCTCCAGCATGCGCTCGAGCCGCTCGCGCGCGGCGGCCTCGGACTCGGCATCGGACAGCTCCAGCAGCACGGTCCAGGCGGCGCCGGGCAGCGGCGCCGGCAGGGCGGGGAAGTGGTGCGCGACGAGGTCGAGCGAGAAGCGGTTCATGACCTCGAAGCCGGTCAGCGCGGCATCGAGGCGGCCGCGGGCCAGCCGCAGCAGGGCGACGCAGTCCTGCAGCGTCTCGCAGGCCGCCATCGCGGTCAGGGTCGCGGCCGGACGCGGGCTGAGCTTCATCGTCGCCGCGGTGATCACGCCCAGCGTGCCCTCGCTGCCGACGAAGAGGTCGCGCAGGTCGTAGCCGGTGTTGTCCTTGCGCAGGCCGGTCAGCCCGTCCCAGACCTCGCCGTCGGCGGTGACCACCTCCAGGCCCAGGCAGAGGTCGCGCGCGTTGCCGAAGCGCAGCACCTGCGTGCCGCCGGCGTTGGTGGCCAGGTTGCCGCCGATCGTGCAACTGCCTTCGGCGGCCAGGCTGAGCGGGAACAGCAGTCCGTGCTCGGCGGCGGCCTGTTGCAGCGCGGCCAGCACGCAGCCGGCCTCGACGGTGACGGTCAGGTTGTCGGCGTCGACCGCGCGCACCCGGTTCATCCGCGTCAGGCTCAGCACGAGTTGTTCGCCGCTGCCGTCCGGGATGCCGCCAACCACGAGACCGGTGTTGCCGCCCTGCGGCACGATCGACACATGGTGCCGTGCGCAGCAGCGCACGACCGCGGCCACGTCCTCGGTGCGCGCCGGGCGCACGACGGCCAGCGCCTTGCCGCGCGAGCGCTGCCGCCAGTCCTGCTCCCAGGCCGACAGGTCGCCGTCGCACAGCACGTGCTCGGCGCCGAGCAGGTCGCGCAACTCGACGAGCAGGGCGTCGCGGCTCACGATGCCGGCCTGGCGGCCCGCAGGCGCCAGCGGATGTGGACGGCACAGGCCGCGAACAGCGCCGCCGACAGCGCGAGCTCGGCCACCGCCAGCGACACCGACAGGCCGGTCTCGCTGGTGGCCCGCACGAGGCCCTCGGTGACGTAGAGCCAGACGAGCAGGCTCAGGACGCGGTACGTCGACATGCGGAAGCGCCAGACCCCGGGCAGGCACAGCACCAGCGGCAGCACCTTGATCGCCAGCGTGCCGCTGCCGGTCGGCGCGAGCCGGAGTTCCCAGGCCAGCCCCAGTCCGATCAGCCCGAGCAGCGCGGCCAGCGTCAGCGCGCGGGTGAGCCGCGTCGTCGGATCGGCGGGGCGCGGGGTGGCGGCATACTGGGGCGTGACCATGCTGGCATCATAGCCAGCATGTCACGTTGGACCGCCTGGCAGGGTCGATGGCGCGCGGAGGTGGCCGACGGCCTGGAGACCCTGCGCGACTGGCCCTGGTTCGAGACCCTGCGCACGCTTCGCCACCGGTTCCGCGAGGATCGCCTGGGCCAGACCGCCGGCAGCCTGACCTTCACCACGCTGATCTCGCTGGTGCCGCTGCTGACGGTGATGCTCGCGGTGTTCGCCGCCTTCCCGATGTTCGGCAACTTCCAGCGCGCGCTGGAGACCTATTTCCTGCAGGCGCTGGTGCCGGCCGACATCGCCAAGCCGGCGCTGAAGGCGCTGACCCAGTTCGCCGCCAACGCCAAGAGCATCGGTGGCGTCGGCGCGCTCGTGCTCGGCGCGACCGCGCTGGCCATGATGCTGACGATCGACCGCACGCTCAACGGCATCTGGCGCGTTCGCAAGCCACGACCGATCGCGCAGCGCGTGCTGGTGTACTGGGCGGCGCTGACGCTGGGCCCGCTGATCATCGGCGTGAGTCTGAGCGCGAGCTCGTACGCGCTGTCGGCGTCGCGCGGATGGGTCTCGGCGTTGCCGGGCGGCGTGACGCTGCTGCTCGACGTCGCCGAGTTCGTGCTGCTCACGCTGGCGATGGCGGGCCTGTTCCACCACGTGCCGAACACCTGGGTGCGCTGGCGCCACGCCTTCGCCGGTGGCGTCTTCGTCGCGATCGCCTTCGAGGCGGCGAAGGCGGCGCTGGCCTGGTACGTGCGCGCGGTGCCGAACTTCTCGGCCGTCTACGGCACCTTCGCGACCTTGCCGATCCTGCTGCTGTGGATCTACCTGGGCTGGGTCATCGTGCTGCTGGGTGCCGTGATCGCGGCCTACGCACCGAGCCTGAAGATGGGGGTGGCGCGGCGGCTGGCGACGCCCGGCCACCAGTTCGAGATGGCGCTGGCCATCGTGCGCCTGCTGGAGCCTGCCCGCGGCGCCTCGCCGCACGGGCTGCCGGCCGGCGCGATCGCGACGGCGCTGCGCACCGACCCGCTGCAGATCGAGCCGGTGCTCGAGGTGCTGGTCGGCATCGACTGGGTTGGCCGGCTCGACGAGCCCGGCGGCGCGCGCCTGGTGCTGCTGTGCGACCCGGCGCGCACCCCGGTCGCGCCGTTGGTCGATGCGCTGCTGCTGACCCGGTCCGCGGCGACCGAGCCTTTCCGCGCTCGCGCCGGTGTGGCTGAGATGACGCTGGCCGACGCGATGGGCTGAACGGCGCTCAGCGCGGCGGGTGGTCGAGCCAGTGCGTCAGCGCCATGCGGTAGCCGTCGACGCCGAACCCGGCGAGCACGCCGCGCGCGATCGGCGACAGGTAGGAGTGGTGGCGGAAGGCCTCGCGTGCGTGCACGTTGCTGACGTGGACTTCGATGAAGGGAATCGCCACGCCGGCCAGGGCGTCGCGCAGCGCGACGCTGGTGTGGGTCAGGCCGCCCGGGTTGATGATGATCGCGTCGACCTGCTCGGCGCGAGCGGTGTGGATGCGGTCGATCAGCGCGCCCTCGTGGTTGCTCTGGAAACACAGCAGATCGGCGCCGCGCGCCGCCGCCGCCGCGCCCACCATCGACTCGACCTCGGCGAGGGTGGTCGCGCCGTAGGTCTGCGGCTCGCGCGTGCCGAGCAGGTTGAGATTGGGACCGTTGAGCAGCAGGATCTTCATGGGGAGGGGGCGTCGCGAAGAGGGTCGTCTTGTCGGGTCATCGAGCGATCGTGATGCGGAACCGGCCGTCGCACGCCCGGCCGCCGCAACGCGCGGCGCGGAAGCCGGCGTTGATGAAGAGGTCCTGGACCACGTCGCGCAACCGGGCGAAGCGGTCGGGCAGAAGGACGCGGTCGACCGAACCGATCGCCGTCACCACGAACTCCAGCGGGACGTCTTCGTCGGGCCAGTCGTGGAGCCCGGAGACCAGGTTCAGAACGGTCCCGACGCCGGCCAGTGGATACGCCGGGTCGTCGCCGGGCGCGATCAGGTCGGCGTGGGCCTGGCGGACGAGATCGCGCTCGCGGTCGCTGAGTCGAGACCACGGCCCGTAGGCCGTGATCGGCTGTTCACCGACGGTGACGGCCTTTCCGGACACGCTGAGAACGGACGTGACGGCCAGCGGCAGCGATGCCCCGATGCCGAGCGAGCCGTGAGGCGCCAGGTGAGGCTGCGCCGTTGCCGCCATCGTCGCCGGCGCCAGCAGCAACAGCCACAGCAGGCGCCGCGCGACGCGTCGCCGATCGCCGGGCAGGTGCGCCGGTCCGTCCTCGATCGCCTGGTGCATCTGCGGCCCTCAGAACCGGATCTTGCCGGTGAGGATGTCCTTGTACATGACCCAGTCGCCCAGGAAGCTGTACAGCGGCCGCTTGAAGCTCGCGGGCTTGTTCTTCTCGAAGCCGAAGTGGCCGACCCAGGCGAAGCCGTAGCCGGCGAGCAGGCCGTAGAGCAGGTACTGCGGCTTGCCGGTGAAGACGAGCATGCCCAGGCAGACCAGCGCCAATGTCGAGCCGACGAAGTGCAGCCGCCGGCAGGTGCGGTTGCGGTGTTCGCTGAGGTAGAAGGGATAGAAGTCGGCGAAGCTGGAGAAGTCGCGCGGGTCGGCCTTCGGGTCGGCCGCGGGCGCGCGGGGCGTGTCGGCGGGCATGGCGTTCTCCTTCAGTTCAGGTCAGCGCCTGTCGCAAGGCATTCAACACCGGGTCGGGCTGTTCGGCCATCAGGTTGTGCCCGCCCGGCACGCGATGCACCTGGGCCTTCAGGCGGCGGGCGACTTCGGTTGCGCCCCGGGGCAGGGTCATCTGGTCCTGGTCGGCGAGCACCAGGGTCGCCGGGCAGTCGACCCGCTCGGCCGCGTCCAGGCCGCCCTGGTAGCCATTGCAGGCCGAGAAATCGGTGTGGAACAGGCGCGCGTCGCCCTGGTGGGCGAGCACCTGGCGCATCAGCGCGCGGTTGCCGCCGCGCAGCCAGACGCCGGGGCCGGGATAGGACGGCTTGGCCGCCAGCGTCGAGAACGAGAAGGTGACCACCCGGTCGATCGCCGCCAGCGGATCGCTCAGCGACAGCTCCAGCAGCGCTTGCGGCACCGGCATCGGCACGCAAGTGCCCAGCATGGCCAGGTGGGTCGCGCGCGATGGCGCGCGCGCCGCGGCTTCCAGCGCGACCAGCGATCCCATGCTGTGGCCGGCCAGCGCGGCGCGCTCGACGCCGGCGGCGTCGAGCAGCGCGAGCAGCCAGTCGGCCATCGCCTCGATGCGGTCCAGCGCCGGGCCGGCGCTGCGCATGTGGCCCGGCAGGTCCGGCGCCAGCACCGCGAAGCCGTGGTGGGCGAACCAGCGCGCGAGCAACGTGAACGCCCCATGGTCGTTCAGCGCGCCGTGCACGAAGACCACGCAGGGCAGGGCGGGGTCGAACGGCCTGCCGCCGGTGTAGGCGTAGGCCTCGCGGCCGTCGACGGTCAGCTTCATCGCGCCTTCTCCGCGGCCTTCAGCGCGCGCTTCAGGTCGTCGACAAGGTCGTCGGCGTCCTCCAGCCCCACCGACAGCCTTATCGTGCCCGGCCCGATGCCGGCCTGCGCCAGTGCCGCGTCGTCCATCCTGAAGTGCGTCGTCGACGCCGGGTGGATGACCAGCGAGCGCGCGTCGCCGACGTTGGCCAGGTGGGAGAAGATCTTCAGCGCCTCGATGAAGGCCACGCCCATTGCCCGGCTGCCCTTCAGATCGAAGCTGAACACCGCGCCGCAGCCTCGCGGCAGCAGGCGCTGCGCCAGCACGTGACTGGGGTGATCATCGAGCTCCGGGTAACCGACGTCGGCGACCATCGGGTGTGCGGCGAGGAACGCAACGACCTTGCGCGTGTTCTCGACGTGGCGAGCCATGCGCAGCGGCAGCGTCTCCAGCCCCTGCAGCATCAGCCAGGCGGTGTGCGGGCTCATGCAGGCGCCGAAGTCGCGCAGGCCCTCGCGGCGCGCGCGCAGCAGGAAGGCGCCGTCGGTGCTCTCCTCGGCGAAGACCATGCCGTGGAAGCCTTCGTAGGGCTGGTTCAGCTCCGGAAAGCGGGCTGCCTCGCTCCAGTCGAAGCGACCGCCGTCGAGCAGTACCCCGCCGACCACGGTGCCATGGCCGCAGAGGAACTTGGTCGCCGAGTGGAAGACCAGGTCGGCGCCGTGCTCGATCGGGCGCATCAGCCACGGCGTGGTGAAGGTCGAGTCGACGAGCAGCGGCACGCCGGCATCGTGCGCGATCGACGAGATCGTCGGGATGTCGAGCACGTCGAGGCCCGGGTTGCCGAGGGTCTCGCCGAGCAGCAGCCTGGTGTTCGGCCGGATCGCCGCGCGCCAGCCGTCGATGTCGCCCGGCTTGACGAATGTCGTCTCGATGCCGAAGCGGCGCAGCGTGTAGTGCAGCAGGTTGTGCGAGCCGCCGTACAGCGCGCTCGAACTCACGATGTGGGATCCGGCGCCGGCCAGCGTCGCGATCGCCAGGTGCAGCGCCGCCTGACCGCTGGCCGTGGCGATGCCGCCGACCGCGCCCTCGAGCGCGGCCATGCGCTCCTCGAACACCGCGTTCGTCGGATTGCTGATGCGGCTGTAGACGTGGCCCGAGCGTTCGAGGTTGAACAGGCTCGCGGCGTGCTCGCTGCTGTCGAAGACGAAGCTGGTGCTCAGGTGGATGGGCACCGCACGGGCCCCGGTGGACGGGTCCGGCGCGGCGCCGGCATGCAGCGCCAGGGTGTCGAAGCCGGGGTCGGCGTGGCCGGGCATGGGGTCTCCGAGAGGGTGGTCCGGCGGTGATTGTGGGCTATATTGATTGCGCCGAGCCTGCTGGGAAGGAGTCCTGCATGAAAGTCGCCGACATCCTGCGCGTCAAGGGGAACACGCTCTACACCGTCGCGCCCGAGGCGCGGCTGGCCGACGCGGTGAAGACGATGGCCGAGATGGACATCGGCTCGCTGGTGGTGATGAACCACGGCCAGCTCACCGGCATCCTGACCTTCCGCGAGGTGATCCAGTCGATCGTGAGGCACGGCGGTCAGATCGGCGACACGGCGGTGCGCGAGGTGCTCGAGAACGAGCCGCTGACCTGCTCACCGGACACCGAGATCGACGAGGTCCGCCGCATGATGCTGCAGCAGCACGCACGCTACCTGCCGGTGATGAACGGCAACACGCTGATGGGCGTGATCTCGTTCTACGACGTCGCCAAGGCGGTGGTCGACCAGCAGGACTTCGAGAACAGGATGCTCAAGGCCTACATCCGCGACTGGCCGGTCGAAGAAACCGGCGACGCGCCGAAGGCCGGCAACTAGTCCGCGCGCAGCAGCGACAGCACGGTGCCCGGCGTCGCCTGACCCTGGGCGCTGATCGCCAGCGACGCATCCTCCAGGATCATCATCCGGCTGCGGTGGGCGGCCTGAGCCGCCATCGCCGAATCGACGACGTGCCGCCGGGTCTCGGCCTGCGTCGCGACCTGGCTCTGCAGCGTGGCGACGACGGCATCGAGCCGATCGAGGGGATTGTCCGGGGCGGTGGGCTTCTCGCCGCCGGCGGCGGCCGAAGCCACGGTGCCGGTGACCGTTGCACCGAGGTCCTGGCGGGCGCCGCCGACGGTGAGCTTGACGCTGTCGATCGGCGCCTCGGGGGCGCGCCGGGCGGCGCCGGCCATGCGCGCGGCCGCCTGCACCGGCTGCACGAGCGGCGGTGCGGGCGGGTCGGCGTTGGCTGAAGCGATCGGTGTCATGGTGCCATCCCTTCACGGTCTGGAACGGGCTCGCGGGGTCCGTCGAGACGGGTCCCCGTAGGCTGTATCGGCCGTTGGCGGAAGAACTTGAGGGCCCTGAAGCGAAAAAGGCACCGCCGGTGTCGGCGGTGCCTCGAACGGGAAGCGAGGGCCGATCAGCGCAGCAGCGACAGCACGCTCTGCGGCAGCTGGTTGGCCTGCGCCACCATCGCCGTGCCGGCCTGCTGCAGGATCTGCGCGCGGCTCAGGTTGGCGGTCTCGGCCGCGAAGTCCGCGTCCATGATGCGGCTGCGGGCGGCGGACTGGTTTTCCACCGAGATCTGCAGGTTCGAGATCACCGACTCGAAGCGCGCCTGCGTCGCACCGAGGGTCGCCCGCTCGGAGTTGACGGTGTTCAGCGCGGTGTCGAGGTTGTCGATGACGGTCTTCAGCGCGGCCGCATCGGAGGTCGAGGTGATCGAGGCGCCGGTCACCGCGGTGATCGTGCTGTCGGTCGTCATGTTCTTCGTCGACACGTCGATCGAATCGTTGCTGGTCGTGTTGGCGCCGACCTGGAAGGTCAGCGTCGCCGCCGCACCGAGGACCGAGGTGTTGTTGAAGGTCGTGCCGCCGAGCACGCGCTGGACTTCCTTCGCGAGTTCGGCGAATTCCTTGCCGAGCGACTCCTTGTCCGAACCCGAGTTGGACGAGTTGCGGGCCTGAACGGCGAGTTCGCGCATGCGCTGCAGCGATTCACCGACCTTGCCCAGCGCGCCTTCCGCGGTCTGGGCCAGGCTGATGCCGTCGTTGGCGTTGCGGATCGCGACGTTCATGCCGCGCACCTGGGCGTTCATGCGCTCGGCGATCGCCAGACCGGCCGCGTCGTCCTTCGCGCTGTTGACGCGCAGGCCCGACGACAGGCGCTGCATCGAGGTGGCCAGCGCGGATTGGCTCATCGTCATGTTGCGCTGGGCGTTGAGGGACACCAGGTTGGTGTTGATGGTCTGGGGCATGACAGCACTCCTAACAAAGATGAACTACAGGCTCTTCGCCGATCAGGACCGAGCAGCAGGTTTCACCATTCCTGGTCATGCCTGACTGCGTCGTCCCGTAGCGCGGAGGTTCAGTTCCTTGCTGCGGGACTGTCCGGTTCGACGTTGCTGGCGGGGCAGGGCTCTTGTTGTCTGGAGCCTTGTCCGGCCGGGTCTGTCGCCCCGGACCACGCGCCCACTTGAATGGAGCCCGTTGAGGGCAATTTCGTCGCCGACGGCGCCGGCTTTAGGGCGCGGGCATGACTTTTTTCCTGTCGACAGGGTCGCCAGGGCCTTGCAAGGCCCGGAACAACGGCCTAGGCGGGGTCCTTTTCCGGGCCCGGGGTACAGGCGGGGTGCCCGATCATCGGCGTCGACCCGAATCCTGGGCGCGCGCCATACAGGCTTGGGCGCGAGGTTCATCACGGAGAACATGGCATGGAGCGCAAACTCCACATCGGCGGCCAGGTGCACGCCGAAGGGTGGGAGGTCCTGGACGTCTACCCGGGCGAGGTCGTCGACCACGTCGGCAACGCCAATGACCTGTCGCGTTTCGAAGACGGCACCTTTGCCGAGATCTACGCGTCGCACGTGGTCGAGCCCTTCGACTACCGCGACGCACTCGTCACCACGCCGCGCGCGTGGCAGCGCGTGCTGGCACCTGGCGGCACGCTGCGTGTCAGCGTGCCCGACCTGGACATCCTGGCCCACCTGCTGCTGCAGCGTCAGACCTTCAACGTCCAGCAGCGGTTCGAGCTGATGCGGATGATCTTCGGCGGACACATGAATGCGCATGACTACCACCTGGTGGGTCTGAACCAGGACTTCCTGACCGCGTTCCTGCACGAGGCCGGCTTCGTCGACGTGCGCCGTGTCACGCGCCACGGCCTGTTCCACGACA
>CALJUI010000394.1 GCA_937975735.1 uncultured Rubrivivax sp. | reverse complement strand
GGCCTGGTCTTCGTGCTGGCGCTGCTGTTCATTTTCCTGGTGCTGGCGGCGCAGTTCGAGAGCTGGGTCGACCCCTTCGTGATCCTGCTGTCGGTGCCGCTGTCGATCGTCGGTGCGCTGGCGGCATTGCGCCTGAGCGGCGGCACGCTGAACGTGTACTCGCAGATCGGCCTGATCACGCTGGTGGGCCTGATCACCAAGCACGGCATCCTGATCGTCGAGTTCAGCAACCAGCTCAGGCGCCAGGGCCGCGAGACGATGGACGCCGTCATCGAGGCGGCGAGCCTGCGGCTGCGGCCGATCCTGATGACGACCGGCGCGATGGTGCTGGGCGCGCTGCCGCTGGCCTGGGCCACTGGCGCCGGCGCCGAGAGCCGGCAGCAGATCGGCTGGGTCATCGTCGGCGGGATGTCGCTGGGCACGCTGCTGACGGTCTTCGTCGTGCCGACGATGTACTCGCTGCTGGCCCGCCGCGGCGTGCCCGGCGAGATCACGACGCCGGCCGACGAGACGGTGCGCGCGGCGGCCTAACCGCCTATGTAGTGCATCTCGACCCGGCGCTCGCCGCTGCCGGGTTCGGCCTGGCGGGCGCCACGCAGCTCGGAATAGCGGTCGCTGCGGCCCTTCCAGACCTCGCCGATCGCGGCCGAGATCTCGGCATCGGAATGGCCGCCCCGCAGCAGTGCTCGCAGGTCGTGCCCGCGCGAGGCGAACAGGCACATGAAGAGCTTGCCCTCGGTCGACAGCCGGGCGCGGTTGCAGTCCCGGCAGAAGGCCTGGGTGACGCTGGAGATCAGCCCGATCTCGCCGCCGCCGTCGACGTAGCGCCAGCGCTGCGCCGTCTCGCCGACCGCGTTGGCGGCCACCGGCTCGAGCGGGAAGGCCTCGTGCAGCCGGGCGCGGACCTGTTCGGACGGCAGCACCTCCTCCATCCGCCAGCCGTTGGTCGCGCCGACGTCCATGTACTCGATGAAGCGCAGGATCGCGCGCGTGCCGTAGCGCTGGCGCACGTGGTCTGCCAGCGGCACGATCTGGTCATCGTTGGTGCCGCGCTTGACCACCATGTTGATCTTCACCGGCGCCAGCCCGGCGTCCAGGGCGGCGTCGATGCCGCGCAGCACCGCGTCGACCGGGAAGTCGACGTCGTTCATCGCGCGGAAGGTGGCGTCGTCGAGCGCGTCCAGGCTGACGGTGACGCGGCCAAGGCCGGCGTCCTTCAGTGCGCGCGCCTTGCGCTCGAGCAGCGAGCCGTTGGTGGTCAGCGTGATGTCCAGCGGCGTGCCGCCGAGCGTGCGCAGCTCGGCCAGCTGGGCGATCAGCGCCTCCACATGCCGGCGCAGCAGCGGCTCGCCGCCGGTCAGGCGCAGCTTGCGCACGCCGTGCGCGACGAAGATGCGGGCCAGCCGCGTGATTTCCTCGAAGCTCAGCAGCGACGACTGCGGCAGGAAGGCGTAGTGCTTGTCGAACACCTCCTTGGGCATGCAGTAGCTGCAGCGGAAGTTGCAGCGGTCGGTGACCGAGATGCGCAGGTCGTGCAGCGGGCGCCCCAGCGTGTCGGCCAGCAGGCCGTCGGGCGCGGCCAGCACCGCAGGCACCGCCGGCACGGAGGCGGCGACGCGCAGGTCGGCCAGCGGAATGACGCTTTCGCCCATGCCCCCATTGTGCCGCGCCGGGCTCAGGGCTGCGTCGGCGCGGTCTCCGCCACCGCGAGCACGGCGCGGCGGGCGCCGTCGAAGCGGCGGGCCCAGTAGGGCGTGTCGATCGACTCCACGCGCACCTGGGCGCCGGCGCGCGGCGCGTGCACGAAGCGGCGGTCACCGAGGTAGATGCCGACGTGGGAGTGCGGCGCGCGGCGGGTGTTGAAGAAGACCAAGTCGCCGGCCTCCAGCGCGCCGCCGTCCACCGCCTGCAGCGGCGTGGCGCGCGCCTGCTCGGCGGCGCTGCGCGGCAGCTCCAGGCCCAGCGCCAACGCGTAGACGTGGCGCGTGAAACCGCTGCAGTCGAAGCCGTCGGGATGCTGGCCGCCCAGGCGGTAGGGCGTGTCCAGGAAGTTCAGCGCCGCCAGCAGCACCGCGCCACCGACGGCGCCACCGACGGCTGGTGCCGGGGCTGCGGCGGTGTCCGCCGCGACGGCCGGCACGTGGCCCCGCGCAT
>CALJUI010000393.1 GCA_937975735.1 uncultured Rubrivivax sp. | reverse complement strand
AGGCGCAGGTTGGCCTCGATCATCTCCTTCTTCGCGTCGCGGCTGGCCTTCTCGCCCGCGTTCATCTCGCGGTTGATCTCCTTGAGGTCCTCCAGCGGCACCACGGCGCTGGCCTGCAGGTCGATGAGCTTCTGCTGCAGTTCCTGGATCGCGGGCAGGTTGCGCTCCAGGATCTCGCTGTAGGCCTTGCCCGCGCTGACCTCCTTCTCGGCCCACTTCAGGTTCAGCACGTTGGGCGGGAAGGTCTTGATGAAGTGCGTCTGCGGCATGCCGCAGCGGTCGACGCAGATCTTGCGGATCTCGCGCTCGTAGCGGCGCACGTCGTCGACCTGCGAACGCAGCAGATCGCACAGCTTCTCGATCGTCTTGACCGTGAAGCGGATCGTCATCAGCTTGTCGCTGATCGCGGTCTGCGCCTTGATGTAGGCGGGCGACTTGTAGCCCTCCTTCTCGAAGGCCCGGCGCATCTTGTCGAAGTTCGTGCGCAGGTCGGCGAATCGCACCAGCGCCTGGTTCTTCAGCTCCTCGAGCTTCTTGGTCAGCGCCTTCGACCCGCCGTTGCCGTCGTCGTCGTCCTCCTCGTCGAACTCGTCGTAGTCCTCCTCGGCGACGTAGTCGTCGGCCTCGTCGTCGGAGACGAAGCCATCGACGACCTCGGAGATCGTCATCGTGCCGGCGGCGATCTTGTCGGACATCGACAGGATCTCGGCGATCGTCGTCGGGCTGGCGCTGATCGCCAGCATCATGGCCTGCAGCCCGCCCTCGATGCGCTTGGCGATCTCGATCTCGCCCTCGCGCGTGAGCAACTCGACGGTGCCCATCTCGCGCATGTACATGCGCACCGGGTCGGTGGTGCGGCCGAACTCGGAGTCCACCGTCGACAGCGCCGCCTCGGCGGCCTCCTCGGCCTCCTCCTCGGTGGCGGTCGAGGTGTTGCTGCCGCTGATCAACAGCGTCGCCGCGTCGGGCGCCTGCTCGTAAACCGCGATGCCCATGTCGTTGAGCATGGAGATGATGGCCTCGAGGATCTCCTCGTTGACCAGCTTCTCGGGCAGGTGGTCGTTGATCTCCTGGTGGGTCAGGAAACCGCGCGTCTTGCCCATCTTGATGAGCGTCTTGAGCTCGAGGCGTCGCTTCTGCGCTTCTTCCTCGGTCAGCGCGGTCTCGTCGAGGCCGAACTCCCGCATCAGCGCGCGCTCCTTGGCGCGCGAGACCTTCATGCGCAGCGGCTTGACCTTGACCTTGACCTCGGTCTCCTCGACCTCGACGTCGGCATCGGTGTCGTTGTCGCCGTCGTCGTCGGTATCGAGGTCGTTGTCGAGGTCGTCGTCGTCGCTGTCGGGCACGACCGCCTTCGGCGACGGCTTGCCGCCTTTGCTCGCGGGCGGTTTGGCCGGGCCCTTCGGCGCCGGCTTGGCCTTCGCCTTGGCCACCGCCTTGACCGGGGCTGCCGCCTTCGGCGCGGCCTTGGCCGCGGCCTTCTTGGCCGGCGCCGCCTTGGGGGCAGCCGCGGCGACGGCCGCCTTCTTCTTCGGCTCCGTGGCCGGCGCGGCCTTCGCCTTCGGCTTGGCGGGCTTCGGGGCAGGGGCGGTCTTCTTCGCGGTCATGCGTTTCCTCGATTGGGGCTCGATGGGTCGACAGGCTGCGCCGGCGCAGGGGCGAACGATTCACCGGATCCGGGCGCCGGGCAGGGTCTCGTCAGACAGGCGGGCAAGTGGTCGTCGACGTCTTGGCGCACAGCCCTTGCGGGGATGGGAGGCCGGCGGATGAACCCTTGACGAGGGTGGCCAGGGCCCGGAGGTGCTGCTGTCACTCTTGCCGCTGCAACAAACCCTCAATTATCGGCGAATCGGGCGAATCCGTCAAAGAAGAGAGGGTCAGCGCGGCGCCGCCGCCGGACGCTTCAGCTCGGCGCGCAGCGCCAGCAGCTCGCGGCGGCGTTCGGCCGCGGCCGGGGAAAGCTCGCCAGACTCCATCAGGATCTCGAGCTCCTCGTCGACCGCCTGCTGGCGCAGCCGCACCACCGCCGCGACGAGCTGCTCGTGCGGCGCCTCGTCCTCGTCGAAGTGGTGCAGCGCGCGGATCCGCTCGACCAGCAGCCGCAAGGCCTCGTCGGCGTCGCCCTGCGCGACATCGTCCAGCAGGGCCTCGGTGCGCGCCTCCCCGTGCTCGTGCAGGCTTTGCTCGAGCCGGCAGAAGAAAGGCCCATGCGGCGCCGACTGGCCGGCGAGCAGCTCGTGATCGGCGGTGGACAACTCGAACCACAGCGGCGCATGCCGCGCCAGCAGCCAGGCCGTGCGGTCGAGCAGATTCACGGCCGCCGGCGTCTGCCGTCGCCGCGACGGCGCCCAGCGCGGCGGATCGGCCGCGGCTCGAGGATCGGCCGGGGGGCGCGCCGACCCGGCCCAGGCGGCGTCGAGCGCATCGCTCGGCATCTGCGCCGCGTCGGCGAGCGCGGCCAGCACCTGTCCGCGCAGCAGGCCGGCCGGCAGCGCCGCCCACAGCGGCCTCGCCAGCGCCAGCATCTTCGCGCGCCCCTCGGCGTTGGACAGGTCCAGGCCCTGCGCGGCCTGGTCGATGAGCTGGCGCGACAGCGGCACGGCGGCCGCGATGGCCGCCCGGAAGGCATCGACGCCCAACTCGCGCACGTAGGAGTCGGGGTCGTGCTCGGCCGGCAGGAACAGGAAGCGCACGCTGCGCAGGTCGTTCGCATGCGGCAGCGACGCCTCCAGCGCACGCGCCGCGGCGCGGCGCCCGGCGGCGTCACCGTCGAAGCTGAACACCACCGAGTCGGTGTGTCGGAACAGCTTGTGCACGTGCTCGTCGGTGCACGCCGTGCCGAGCGTCGCGACCGCGTTGCCGAAGCCCGACTGGGCGAGCGCGACGACGTCCATGTAACCCTCGACGACGAGCGCGAAACCGTGCTCGCGGATCGCCTGGCGGGCCTCGAACAGGCCGTAGAGCTCGCGACCCTTGCTGAAGACCGGCGTCTCCGGCGAGTTCAGGTACTTCGGCTCGCCGGCGTCGAGGATGCGGCCGCCGAAGCCGATCACCTCGCCCTTGACCGAGCGAATCGGAAACATGATGCGGTCGCGGAAGCGGTCGTAGCGCTTCTGGTCCTCGCCCTCGTCCCCTTGCACGATGACGAGACCGGCTTCGGCGAGCAGCGGGTCGTCGTACTGCGCGAAGCAACTCGCCAGGCTGCGCCAGCCCTCGGGCGCGTAGCCGAGGCCGAAGCGCGCCGCGATCTGCCCGGTCAGGCCTCGGCGCTTCAGGTAGTCGATCGCCCGCGGCGCCGACTTGAGCTGCGCGCGGTAGTGCGCCGCGGCCTTGTCGAGCACCCCGCTGAGCGTGGTCTGGTGGGCCCGCGCCTGCGCCTGACGCTCGCGCTCGGCGGGATCGACGTGCTCTTCCGGCACCTTCAGGCCGACCTGCTGGGCGAGTTCTCGCACCGCGTCGGGGAAGCTCAGTCCGCCCTGCTCGGTCAGGAAGCGGATCGCGTCGCCGTGCGCGCCGCAGCCGAAGCAGTGGTAGGTCTGCCGCGACGGGCTGACGATGAAGCTCGGTGTCTTCTCGCCGTGGAACGGGCACAGGCCCTTGTGGTTGATGCCGGCCTTCTTCAGCTCTACATGGCGGCCGACGACCTCGACGATGTCGATCCGACCGAGAAGGTCCTGCAAGAAGCTGGCGGGAATCACCCGCGCAGTCTAGGGCCCTAGAGCTTGTGTTGTCCGGATCGCGGCGCCGGTGCCGGTGCCAGCGCGAACATGCCGGCGTAGTCGCGTGCCCAGGCAGCGACGTCGGCGGCCGGCATCGGCGAGCCGATGCCCGTGCCCTGGCCGTGGTCGCAGCCGAGGTCCAGCAGCGCGCGTGCCTGCGCCGGCGACTCCACGCCCTCGGCCACGACCGAGCAGCCGAAGGTGCGGGCCAGGCCGATCACGCCGACGACCAGCGCGCGGTCCTGCGCGTCGTCAAGCATGTGGTTGACGAAGGAGCGGTCGATCTTCAGTACGTCCACCGGCAGCCGCTGCAGGTGCGTCAGCGTCGAGTAGCCGGTGCCGAAGTCGTCCAGCGCCGAGTGCACGCCCAGCGCACGGCAGCGGCCGAGCAGGGCCGATGTGGCCTCCAGGTCGGCATGCGCGGCCGACTCGACCACCTCGAGCTTCAGCGCCGGGGCCCGGTCCTCCGGGTGCCGCGCCAGCCGCTCCGACAGGCGCCGCACGAAGGCGGCAACCTGCAGCCAGCCGGCGATGGATCGCCCGATTCCGCTGATGAAGAATCGACTGCGCCCGCGGAAAGCGACGATGGCCAAATCTCCCCCTCCGCCGATGAGGACCCCGCAACCTACCAGCCCGTAGCCGACCCGGTGGTGCGGCGAATCGTTGTCGGC
>CALJUI010000392.1 GCA_937975735.1 uncultured Rubrivivax sp. | reverse complement strand
AGTGGCCGCCGGCCGGGGACTCGATGCGCAGGCGCGGGTCGACGGCGAAATACAGCAGGTCGACGACGAGGTTGATGACGACGAAGATCAGCGCGATCAGGCACAGGTAGGCCGCCATCACCGGGATGTCGGCGAACTGCACCGCCTGGATGAAGAGCAGCCCCATGCCGGGCCACTGGAACACGGTCTCGGTGATGATCGCGAAGGCGATCAGGCCGCCGAGCTGCAGGCCGGTGATCGTGATCACCGGCACCAGCGTGTTCTTCAGCGCGTGGCCAAAGTACACCGCGCGGTCCGGTAGGCCGCGCGCACGCGCAAACTTGATGTAGTCGGCGCGCAGCACCTCCAGCATCTCCGAGCGCACCAGGCGCATGATCAGGGCGAGCTGGTACACGGACAGCGTGATGCCGGGCAGGATCAGGTGCTTCCAGCCGTCCACCGTCAGCAACCCGGTCGTCCACTCGCCGATGGCCACCGTGTCGCCGCGGCCGAAGCTCGGCAGCCATTTGAAGGTGACCGAGAACACCAGGATCAGCAGGATGCCGATCAGGAAGGTCGGCAGCGACACGCCCAGCAGCGACAGCGTCATCATCGCCTGCGAACCTGCTGTGCCTCGGCGCAAGGCCGCGTACACACCCATCGGGATGCCGGCGATCAGCGCGATCAGCGCGGCCGCCACGGCGAGTTCCAGCGTCGCCGGGAAGCGCTCGGCGATCAGCGCCGACACCTTGCGGCCCTGGCGCAGGCTCAGCCCGAACTCGCCCTGCACCGCGTTGCCGACGAAACGCGCGAATTGCACCGGGAACGGCGCATCCAGCCCGAGGTCGGCACGCAGCTGCTCGCGCTGTTCCGGCGTGGCGTCCTGGCCCAGCATGCTGCTGACCGGGTCGCCCACGTATTGGAAGAGCATGAAGGAGATGAAGGCCACCGTGAGCATCACGATGACGGCCTGCATCAGGCGCCGGAGAATGAAGGCGAGCATGTCAGCGGAAGTCGGCGTCGGAATGCGGGGCGCGCGCCCCGGGGCGGATCGTGACGGCAGCGGCACGGTGCCGCAACAGGGAAAGACCGCTGGATAAGCGGCGGCAGCGTCGGTTCACTTCACTCGAGGGTCAACGGTCCGTACCAGGCCAGGGCCTCGCCCTGCGTGTTGTCGCTGTCGGTCATCAGGGCCACCGACAGCAGCCGCCCCGGCTCCTCGCCGAAGGCACGCCGGTAGTCGGCCACCAGGTCCCGACGGTGCTCGCGCCAGCGCTTCTTCTGGCCCGGGCCGGCGTCCAGCACGATCTTGCGGATGCGGTCGGTGCGCGGATTGTGCACGATCGCGCCGACCGGCTGCTCGTTGGCGTAGACGTACATCAGCGTGGCGTACGGCGGGCGCTCGCCGGTGAGCGTGTGCGCGAGCTCGAACAGCATGCGGTCGCGCGGTGAAAGCTTCGCGTGGTCGCCGTCGAAGCTGAAGAGCACACGGGCCACGGCGTCGTCGCGGGTGGCGTCGGCTATGTCGGCCTGGGGCAATGCGGCCTGCACCCACCAGGAGAATGCGACCTCGCGCACCTCGTGCGCCGGCCGGCCGATGTCGCGCCGCAGAAGGCTCGCCGAGCGGCGTGAGACAGCGGCCGTCGCGGGGCGGCCGTCCTTGTGCTCGCTGCGGTAGACGGTGGCAGCCTTGCCCGGCAGCGTGACCGCTTGCCAGCCCTCGGGTGCATCGGGCAACGTCGCGCATCCGGCCAGCATCAGCAGCGCAGTGCCGGCCACCGCCGCGCGCGCGATCCATCGTCTGCGGGTCATCGTCGTTGGTTCAGGCAGCACGCATGCCGCGTTGCGGAAATGGGTCGTGCAAGGTCAGAAGCAAAAAAAGGCCGCCCCGAGGGGCGGCCTTGACTCAGCACATCCGTGCGGTCGCCGAAGCGACGCGCGATCAGAAGTTGTGCTTGAGACCGATGTCGTAGCCGGTCTGCTGGGTGGTGACCGCAGCACCCGTGTTGCGAGCGATGTCCGCGTACAC
The DNA here is from genome assembly GCA_937975735.1 of uncultured Rubrivivax sp. Taxonomy (GTDB): domain Bacteria; phylum Pseudomonadota; class Gammaproteobacteria; order Burkholderiales; family Burkholderiaceae_C; genus Rubrivivax. The sequence goes on along the minus strand of CALJUI010000392.1, from coordinate 472 downwards.
GGTCGTGCGCTTGCTCAGGCTGTAGTGGTAGCCGAAGGCGAAGCCCTTGGCGGCGTCCACGTTGGCGGTCTGGTTCTCGAGCTTGCCGTAGCTGGCGCGGAACTCGCCGGCGCCGATCGGGGCGGTGGCGGTCAGCATCCACGAGCGGTGGTCGGAACCGGTGGCGGTGTTACCCGTGCCGTAGAACGCGCCCAGCTTGAACGAACCGAAGTTGTACGAACCGTTCAGGGTCGTCCACTTGGCGTCGGCCGAGGTGCGCTGGCCGGTCTTGTCGTAGCCCAGGCCCAGCACGATCGGGCCGCTGGCGGAGCTCACGGCTAAGTTCACCGGCCGCCCTGGGAACTGCACGTTGGTGGCGGTCGCCTCGGCGATCTGGGCGCCGAAGGAGAAGCCACCGCCGGCGATCTTGTAGGTCAGCGAGCTGTCGTTGCGGACCTTGGCGATGCCACCCAGGCCGGTGATGCCGGCTTGC